>JBEBBH010000127.1:0-5578 GCA_041158485.1 Bacteroidota bacterium
AATGTAAAAGCGACCGATTTGGAAACCATTTCAAAGTTCTTAAACCGAAAAGACGAAAACCAAAGTGTCAGTATCCAAATGATTAATCGAATGGGACAAGTGATACAAATTATCATCTAAAGACAAAATCATCTTACTTATTTTTCTGAAAAACCAGCCTTACTTCAAGGTTGGTTTTTTTTATGTTAAAAAGTCACGAAATCGTTTTCGTAACACATTGGTATTTTATACTTTTGCGCCACCTAAGACCTACAAGTCTTTTACAAACAGGTTAAAATTATAAAACACAACTAAACACTTTCTTTTTATGAGCAGCAACACTTTGTACGAGAAGGAATTATCATTCCAAGCCGACAGACGAAAAGCCGGAGTAGAATTCATCAAAATCATCAGCGATTTGTGGTATGACAAATCAATCGAATTGGTACTTTTCAGAAACCAATTGATCGACCGCAATGTAAGTGACATTATCAATTTACACGAATACGCGGGTGAATTTGTACAAAAGCCTATCAATGTTTTTGACTCGGTGGAAATTGCGAGAGCGATTTTAAACTTAGACTTACCGCCGTCTCGTATTGACATCGGAAAACTAACTTACGAATACCATTTAGAAGACAACAAATACCACGATGCTCGTGCGTTTGTGATTGACAAATTGAAAAATGCCAAAAACTCTAAAAACATCCAACCGAAAGATGTGGTATTGTACGGTTTTGGTCGTATCGGTCGTTTGTTAGCTCGTGAAATGATGAGTAAAATCGGAAAAGGACAACAACTTCGTTTGCGCGCCATTGTTACCCGTGACCGCAACGACGCTTCTTCTTTGGAAAAAAGAGCTTCATTATTGCGCTACGATTCGGTTCACGGCGACTTTGAAGGTTCTGTTCAAGCCGACGTGGAAAACAATGCCTTAATCATCAACGGTACCACAGTTCACATTATCACGGCTGCCGGTCCGGAAGAAATTGATTATACCAAATACGGTATCAATGACGCTTTGGTGATTGACAATACCGGTGCTTTCACTACTGAAGAAGCCTTGAAACGCCACCTAACTTCTAAAGGCGTAGACAAAGTATTGCTTACCGCTCCGGGCAAAGGTGTTCCGAATATTGTTTACGGCGTTAACCACAACGATTACAATCCGGATGAAGTAAATATTTATTCTGCTGCCTCTTGTACTACCAATGCTATCACCCCTATTTTAGCCGCCGTAGAAGAAACACTTGGCGTAGTAAAAGGACATTTAGAAACCATTCACGCTTACACCAACGACCAAAACTTGGTGGATAATATGCACAAAAAATACCGTCGTGGTCGCGCTGCTGCCTTGAACATGGTAATCACTGAAACCGGTGCCGGAAGCGCTGTAGCAAAGGCCTTGCCGAGTTTGGCCGGAAAGCTAACCTCCAATGCAATCCGTGTTCCGGTACCTAATGGTTCCTTAGTAGTACTTAATTTGGAAGTGGGCAAAGAAACTTCAATCGAAGAAGTAAACAGCATCATGAGAAAATACGCTTTAGAAGGCGAATTGGTAGAACAAATAAAATATTCTTTGAACAACGAATTGGTTTCATCGGATATAGTAGGCACTTCTGCCCCATCTATTTTTGACAGCAATGCCACCATCGTTTCAGGAGACGGAAAAAACATCGTATTGTATGTTTGGTACGACAACGAATACGGCTACAGCCACCAAGTAATTCGTTTGGCCAAATACATTGCTAAAGTAAGACGCTATACTTATTATTAATAGTAATTATTAATTCATTTAAAAATCTCGTTTGTCCGGTAGGGTTAAACGAGATTTTTTTGTTAATAAGCATATATATTGTTAATAATTTTAGGTTTTAGAAAAATAATTACTATTTTTCGCCTTCCAAAAACAACGCCCTACAACCTGCTTATGAAAAAATTAATTTTGAGCTTGTCAATTCTGACTTGTTTTGCGTTCTCCAATGAGGAGCCCAAAGTAACAACCTACAACTATGGTCACAACGGAATGGAGTATGTGGCGCGCAACAAAAACGGCACTGTAATCATCAGTACCTTTAATTCTAAATTCACCATCCGCCAAGAAATTGCGACCCGAATTTACGAGATGTACCTGGACCGAAAATTAGAAAATAACAAAACGGTTACCGTATTTGGTTCGGAGGCCGATGTTACCGGAAAATGTGTCATCAAAAAGAAAGACAATTTAACTACAGTCGACTTTTACTATGAAAGCGTACAATGGTGTTCCGGACTTAAAGAAATTTATCAAAAGAAAGCCTAATAAAAAAGCTCAACATTCAGTTGAGCTTTTTTTATATTCAGTAGTGAATGGCTTAGGCTTTACCCGCAGCAATTAAGTTCAAGGCTGAACCGGCTACGAACCAACCAATCTGGCTTTCGTTGTACGTGTGGTTGGCCAAGATGGTATCTTTAGAACCATCAGCATGAACAAACTCTAACGTTAACGGTTTGCCCGGAGCAAATTCGGTTAAGTCTAAGAAGTTGATAGTATCGTCTTCTTGAATTTTGTCGTAATCTGCTTCGTTAGCGAAAGTCAAAGCTAACATACCTTGCTTTTTCAAGTTGGTTTCGTGGATACGCGCAAATGATTTGACCAATACCGCTTTTACACCTAAGAAACGCGGCTCCATCGCAGCATGTTCACGAGAAGAACCTTCTCCGTAATTGTGATCTCCTACTACTATAGAAGGCACTCCGGCAGCTTTGTAAGCTCTTTGTACTGCAGGAACAGCATCGTAAGCACCGTTCAATTGGTTTTTTACTTTATTGGCTTCTTGATTGAAAGCATTAATCGCTCCAATCAACATATTGTTGGAAATATTGTCTAAGTGTCCGCGGAAACGCAACCAAGGTCCGGCCATTGAAATGTGGTCGGTAGTACATTTGCCAAACGCTTTGATCAACAATTTAGCTCCAGAAATATTTTTCCCGTCCCAAGCGTCAAATGGTGCTAACAATTGCAAACGATCAGACGTTGGAGAAACCACAACTTCCACTGATGAGCCATCAGCCGCTGGTGCTTGGAAACCGGCATCTTCTACATCAAAACCTCTTGTTGGCAATTCGTCTCCCGTTGGCGGATTTAATTTTACCGCTTCACCTTTGTCGTTTAACAACGTATCGGTGATTGGGTTGAAAGACAAATCTCCGGAAATAGCCAAAGCGGCTACCATTTCAGGTGAAGTTACAAATGCGTGTGTATTTGGATTTCCGTCGGCACGTTTAGAGAAGTTACGGTTGAACGAGTGAACAATGGTATTCTTTTCGCCTTTCTCAGCACCTGTTCTGTCCCATTGTCCGATACAAGGTCCGCAAGCATTGGTAAATACTTTGGTTCCCATTTTCTCGAAAGTGGCAATGATACCGTCTCTTTCGATAGTATAACGGATTTGCTCTGAACCCGGATTGATTCCGAATTCGGCTTTAGGCGTGATGCCGTGTGCTACAGCTTGTTCTACAATAGAAGCAGCGCGAGCCATATCTTCATAAGAAGAGTTGGTACAAGAACCAATCAATCCCCACTCTACTTTTAACGGCCATCCGTTAGCAGTAGCCTCTTCTTTCATTTTAGACACAGGCGTTCCTCTGTCCGGCGTAAAAGGTCCGTTGATATGCGGCTCTAATTCAGATAAATTGATTTCGATTAATTGGTCGAAGTAATCGGCAGGATTAGCATACACTTCGGCATCGGCCGTTAAGTAAGAAGCTACTTTATCAGCGGCATTTACCACGTCTTGACGACCGGTAGCCGCTAAGTATCTTCTCATAGAATCGTCATAACCGAAAGTAGAAGTAGTGGCTCCGATTTCGGCACCCATGTTACAAATGGTTCCTTTTCCGGTACACGACATAGCCGTAGCACCTTCTCCGAAATATTCAACAATAGCACCGGTTCCTCCTTTAACGGTAAGAATATCGGCTACTTTTAAGATGACGTCTTTGGGTGCAGTCCAACCGTTTAATTTTCCGGTCAATTTTACACCGATCAATTTAGGGAATTTTAACTCCCACGACATGCCCGACATTACGTCTACAGCATCGGCACCACCAACACCAATCGCTAACATACCCAAACCACCAGCATTCACCGTGTGTGAATCGGTACCAATCATCATTCCGCCCGGGAACGCATAATTTTCTAAAACGATTTGGTGGATAATTCCTGAACCCGGTTTCCAGAACCCGATTCCGTATTTGTTAGATACAGAAGACAAAAAGTCGAATACTTCTTTGGATTGAGAATTGGCGACAGCTAAATCAGTTTTGGCGCCAACTTTGGCTTGGATTAAGTGGTCACAGTGAACCGTAGTCGGTACTGCTACTTTGCTTTTTCCGGCGTGCATAAACTGCAACAAAGCCATTTGTGCCGTAGCATCTTGACAAGCTACTCTATCGGGAGCAAAATCAACATAATCTTTTCCGCGGGTAAACGATTGAGAAGGTGTTCCTTCCCATAAATGCGAATATAAAATCTTTTCAGATAAGGTAAGCGGACGCCCAACCAACTCACGTGCTTTGTCTACACGAGCCGCCATGTTAGCGTACACTTTTTCAATCATTTCAATATCAAAAGCCATAATAAATTTGGTTAATTTGTTTGCCTCGCAAATTTACGAAAACGTTATACTTCTGGAAAGTTTTTGCTAAAATATGTTACGCCAAACGGCTATTTTAAGGAATAGTAATTTTTGACACTTCTTTTTTAGCAATAACGTATTTTAAAAGTCAAAAATTGGCAATTATTAATTTTTATCCCTCAAATTCATCAGTGGTAATTCGTAGAAACGGTAAAGTAAATGACTCAAAACTAAGGTCATTGCAAAATAACCCAGTATAAAAACGCCTACTTGAAAAACATTTTGAGCGTCATAAGAAAGGTATTGCTTCATCAAGAGCAAAATAATGCTATAGTGCAGCAAATACATTGAATAGGATATTTTACTGAGCCAAACGATGGGCTTCTCATAAAACAAGTGGCCCCTTTTCCATTCCGACAAAAATGGCAAAAAACAAGCCACGGCTACTGATAATAAAGGCAAGTATATGACGTTCCACAACCACGGATGTGTTTCGATACCCCAACCCAAATAACCAATAACGAAAAACTGAAAAAAGAAAAGCAAGGTTCCGATTCCCATCACCAAGACCTGATATTTTTTCCAAAGCAACTCAAATTGATAATAAAGCCAACTGCACAAAACCCCAATAAAAATACTGTCCAAACGATAAATTACTACCGCTTTTAGCGACAGATTCCATTGGGTTAAAGTGGTATTTTGAGTGGTATAGTGATAGCCTATTTTGGCACAAAAGAAAATTACAATCAGTACCAGTACCAAACTTAAGAAAAATAGTGGTTTATTTTCAGGCTTGATGAAACTTCCTGAAATCAACAAAAAGAAAGGTAAGGTAAGATAGGCAAACTCTTCTACTGACAAACTCCAGGATTCAGGGAAAAAAGGCAACATAGTGGTGTGCAAATTCTGCCAAAAGAAAAAATACTGCCACCAAGACAAAGCAGCATAACCCACGAGGGAAGCGATAAGTAAATTGAGTA
>JBEBBH010000128.1:0-5375 GCA_041158485.1 Bacteroidota bacterium
TTCAATAATACCGCCCAAAGCATCTCCGTGAGATTCTCCAAAAGTGGTGATTTTAAACAGGGTTCCGTAACTGTTACCGGCCATAAATAATCGATTTGAAACAAATATAGTGCAAAGTTCAAAAGTTAGAAAGTTTATTATTCAAAAGTTAATCCTGTGGTAAAGTTAGGCTAACACCTTGTTTCTTATTTTGTCTAACTTTAATACTGTAACGTTTTGAAAAAAAGAAAACCGGACGTAGTAGTGATTTCCGATGTTCATCTCGGCACTTTTGGCTCACATGCCCACGAACTTTGTTATTATTTGTCATCCATCAAACCTAAAATATTGGTATTGAATGGCGACATCATCGACATTTGGCAGTTCAGGAAATCGTATTTTCCCAAATCGCATTTAAAGGTTATACAGAAGATTTTAAACTTGGCGTCCAAAGGCACCAAAGTGTATTACATCACCGGAAATCATGATGAATTCTTGCGCAAATTCAGCGACACTTCTATTGGTAACTTCAAAATAGTAGACAAACTAGTATTAGAACTCGACCACAAAAAAGCTTGGATTTTTCACGGAGACGTGTTTGATGCTTCCGTCCAACATTCCAAGTGGATTGCTAAATTGGGTGGAATTGGCTATGACTATTTAATTCTACTCAACCGATTCATCAATTGGTGCTTGAAAAAAATGGGCAAAGAACCGTATTCTTTCTCCAAAAAAATCAAAGCCAGTGTCAAAAAAGCGGTCAAACACATCTCCGATTTTGAGACTACAGCTACTGATTTGGCCATCGAAAAAAAGTATGACTACGTGATTTGCGGTCACATACACGAACCAAAAATTATCGAAAAAGAAAACAAAAACGGCTCGACCATTTACCTCAATTCGGGCGATTGGGTGGAAAATTTAACGGCATTAGAATACCATAAAAAACGTTGGAAATTATACCGTTATGAAGATCATACGGAACTCGAAGCGGATGAAGAAGATTGGTTCGAAATGGAAAATTATATCGAGCAACAGCTCATAGCCTCTATCATTTCATCCAAAGAAACCCCATAATTTTAACAAAAAAATAAGAGGTCACACGGCAATAAGGCAAGTATTTCTTCGTTTTATAAGTATATTTGTATTAACAAAAAAACACATTATGAAGAAAATCATTTTATCTGCTTTTATGCTAATGGGATTAGCATTCAGCGCACAAGCTCAGGACATTTCAAAAAATGCTTTAGGTTTACGTTTAGGCGACAACGATGGTTTTGGAGGTGAAATTTCATACCAAAGAGGTTTATCAAAAGAGAATCGTTTAGAACTAGACCTTGGCTGGAGAAACAGTGAGAACATCGATGCTTTTAAATTGGTTGGTTTGTACCAATGGGTTTGGAACATTGACGGCGGTTTCAATTGGTATGCCGGAGTTGGTGGTGGTGTCGGAAGTTGGAGTTACGACGGTCCGGGAAGCGCAGACCCTGATGGCGGAACATTTTTGTTAGCGGCAGGTGACGTTGGAATTGAGTACAATTTTGATATTCCGTTGCAATTGGCATTGGATTTCAGACCGGAATTGTACTTTGGAGACAACCGTAAAGATTTCGACAATTATGACAGCTTCGGTCCGGATATTGCTTTGAGCATTCGTTACCGTTGGTAATTAATTTTAGAATATTACAAAAATCCCGATTCTTTCGAATCGGGATTTTTTATTTAATGGTTATGGGTTTCTTAGAGTTAATTTTAATAATCGTGTAAGGATAACTAATGGCTTCATCATTAATATCGGCTTCGGTTGCCTTTTGCGTATCTTTGACATAAACCACAATTTCTGTCGGCGTTTCTTCCACTTTCACCACCTTTACCCTATTGTAACTTTCTTTAGTCGGACCCGAATTTAAAATGATAAAACTACTTTTTTGGGTATCCTGAGACTTGATTTTCTTTCTCAAAGTTTCATCACCCAAAAGCATCATAATCTCTTTGGGCTCGGTTAGAATCTCATAAAACTTAATATTGGCACCGCCATCGTTATTGGTAACTAAAACTTCATACAGCGGCAAAGGCTCATTGGTTTTTGTGGATGAACAGGAATACAAAGCCAGTACAACCAGCAAGAGAATTATTTTTCGCATTGGGTTTCTTTTATGGCTTGAAGATACAAATTTTCGTAAAGCGGTAATATATTTTTGATATCAAATTGCTTGGCTACATTCAGTGAATTGGTTCTGAATTGTTCAAGCGTTTCGTCATCTTTTAAAATCTTTAAAGCATTCTCAGCCATATTATCAATATCACCTACAGCACTTAAATAACCGGAAACACCATCAAAATTAACTTCTGGTAGACCACCTGAATTGCTGGAAATAACCGGAACACTCCAAGCCATCGCTTCCAAAGCAGCTAGCCCGAAACTCTCGGTTTCCGATGGTAGTAAAAACAAATCGGAATAGGACAAAATCTGGTCAATCTCGTTGCTGTTCCCAAAGAAGATGACTTTATCCTGTATGCCTAATTCTTCACAAAGTTGTTCGGCTTTGGCTTTTTCCGGTCCGTCACCCACCATCATCAGTTTGGCCGGAATTTGTTGTTGAATCTTGTAGAAAATCTTCACCACATCCGGAATGCGCTTTACCCTTCTGAAATTACTGATATGGGTAACTATTCGCTCTTCTTTTTTGGCCATAACCGAACGTTGACAGGAAATCAAACTTTCGTTTCGAATTTTGTCTAACTCAATGAAATTCGGAATAACGTGTATGTCTTTTTCAATTGGAAATAAGTTGTAAGTATCGTCTTTTAAACTTTGCGATACTGAAGTAACTACATCGGATTTATTAATGCTGAAACTCACCGCCGGTTTGTAAAACGGATGATTACCTACCAAAGTGATATCGGTTCCGTGCAGTGTTGTTACCATCGGAATATTGATACCTTCGTCTTTCAACATTTGTTTGGCCATATACCCGGCATAGGCATGCGGAATGGCGTAATGCACGTGCAACAATTCTATTTTGTACAATTTCACCATATCTACCAATTTGCTCGACAAAGCCAATTCGTAAGGTTGATAATGGAACAATGGGTATTCGGGTACGTTGACTTCGTGGTAATGCACATTCGGATTCAACAAGGCCAAACGCACCGGTTGTCGGTATGTAATAAAATGAATTTCGTGACCGCGATGGGCTAATTCGAGTCCGAGTTCGGTGGCTACAACACCGCTACCTCCAAATGTAGGATAGCAAACAATGGCTATTTTCATAAACTGTTTTTGTTGGTACGAATTTAAAGAAAATAGCGATGTGATTTGGTAAAAAAGCGTTAAAGAATTAGCGCGATATAATGGCGTCTTGAATCACTTTCTGAATGTCTTCACGAATGTTTTCTTTAGAAAGTTTATTGGGCAAATTCGAATCCGGGTAAGTTCTGTTGGATAAGAAAACATAAACGATTTCTGTTTCAGGATCTGCCCAAGCAATGGTTCCGGTGAATCCGGTATGTCCGAAACTTGATTTGGAAACACAACCACAAGTTGGTCCGCCACCACTGAGTTGCGGTTTGTCAAATCCTAAACCTCTGCGATTGCTTTCGGTGCAAAAATGACAAGTATTGAATACGTCAAAAGTTTCAGGAGAAAAGTATGAAACGCCGCCGTATTGGCCTTTTTGCAAAAACAATTGCATCATTTTCGCCACATCTAAGGCATTGGAAAAAACACCGGCATGACCGGCAACGCCACCTTCCATGGCCGCTTCCATATCGTGTACGAAACCTTGAATGGTCGTTTGGCGGAAATAAGTATCTTCTTCCGTTGGGGCAATCACGCTTTTATCAAACTTAGTCAGCGGATTATACAAAGTGTTATTCATCCCTAAAGATTGGTAGAAATTCTCGTAAGTGAGTTGGTCTAACGATTTCCCTGTTTTCTTTTCCAAATATTGTTTGAGAATGATGAAGGTAAAATCGCTGTATTTGTATTCTTTTTTATCGAGTAACGGACTGTCGATAATTTGTTTTATGATGCTGTCGTGGTAATCATCTCTCAGGTACAAACTGTCACATACTCTTTTGCTGAATCCGGCAACAGCGGTTTTTCGATAATAGCGTTCCAACGGTTTTTTATCGGCACCAACAGTTGCTTTGTAAAACGGAATCCACGCTTGCAATTGTCCGTAATGCGACAACAACGTTTTAAAAGTTATACCTGCTTTATTTGATCCTTGAAAACTCGGCAACATTTCCCCTAAAGTAGTTTCGAGATTCACTTTTTTACGATCGTACAACTGCATTATGTTGGGTAAAGTCGCCACCATTTTGGTTAAAGAGGCTACGTCGTACAAATCGGTGTTCTTGACTTTCGTTTTGTTATCATAAGTTTGATAACCGAATGACTTTTGGTAAATGACTTTGCCTTTGCGTGCGACTAAAATCTGCATACCCGGTGCCATTTTTCCGTCGATAGCCTTGTTGGCTAATTTTTCGATTTGATTGAGTTTCTCAGAACTCATTCCCATATTTTCAGGTGTAGAAAATCCTAAACGATTTAAATTCTCTGTGGTTAATCCGTGCCCGGCTTTGTATTCGTCATTAATTGAAACTGACAACTTTCCTTTGGATTCAATCGCCCCAAAAATCAATTCGGCCGAAACTTCCTGGGCTACTTCTGTATTTTGATAAGAAACGATAACACCTTCAATGGTTTCAAAGTTCGAGATTTTAGACAGCGAATACGGTTTGGTGAAACAATCTAAAATAACTTTCTTTTGCTCCGAAATTTTGGCAATCAACTGTAATTCGGTTTCAGTAAATTCATAAGATTTCCACCAAGTCTTATCCGATTTGTGATAACCAATGATTACCGTTTCGTAATTGGCTAATTTGACCAAAAGCGAATCGGTATTAACATCCGATACTTCGGTAACATCGGTATATTTCTTTAGCGTATTAACAAAAGTACTGTTCTGGTCTTCTCCTAGTTTAACGTAAGCTATCTTTTGATTTAAATTGCGAATCGGTAAAACAGCCTCATTTTTCACTACCGTTACGGCGTTTTCATAAAGTTCGTACTGCAAAGAGAGATTAGATTTCGGATTCAACTCGTTGTACAAATTGATTTCCTCTACAGGTTTGTAACGGTTTAAACCGGCTTTGAATTTATAACGCAATATCTTTTTAACCGATTCGGCCAAACGGTTTTCTGAAATTGAGCCTTCTTGAAAAGCAGCTCTGATTTTATCAACCGCCAAAGGCACATTTTCGGCAAAAAGCAAGATGTCGTTTCCGGCCATAAAAGCTTCCAAATCGATATCGCCGGGCTTTTTAAAATTACTGGCGCCTTTCATATTCAAGGCATCGGTAAAAATCAATCCGTCAAATCCCATTTC
>JBEBBH010000129.1:0-2967 GCA_041158485.1 Bacteroidota bacterium
TTTTCTGCAAGGGAAAAATCAAACCTTAGCTCGACAAATTTGCAGTGGTAACTTCTTGCCGCAAGCATCCCGATTTGAGCAACTGGACGATATGGAATGGGCTTTCGGTTCGATGGGGATGCAAGACAAAGCCAAGCATTTAGCCACCTTGTACCTCGAAGATTTATCCGATTTTATCGTGGAATGTGTCGATGAAAATTTTGGGTTCAGTCGTTACGCCGAACGTTTGGGCAGAAGCGCCAATTCTTTTGATGAGTTATACGATTACCTTCAAAGTGAGCCGACTTACATCGATCAAATTACCATTCAAATTTTAGCCGAAAAACTTCACGCGGTTCAACCCAAATTGGTGTGTTTTTCCGTGCCGTTTCCGGGGAATTTGTACAGTGCTTTTCGATGTGCCCAATTCATAAAACAACAGCATCCTCAGGTTAAAGTTGCCATGGGTGGCGGTTTTCCCAATACCGAATTGCGAGAGTTAAAAGACAAGCGTGTTTTTGAATTCTTCGATTTTATCACTTTAGATGATGGCGAATTGCCTATAGAATTGCTGTATGCTAAGATTATAAATCCCGAAGTTGCCGAGTTTAAAAGAACTTTTCTTTTCGAAAACAATCAAGTAGTTTACTGCAATAATACCACTAAATCCGATTACAAACAAAGTCAAACCGGTACGCCTGATTATTCCGATTTACTGCTTGACCACTATATTTCAGTCATAGAAATTGCCAATCCGATGCACAGTTTATGGAGTGATGGGAGATGGAACAAACTCACCATGGCACACGGTTGTTATTGGGGAAAATGTACGTTTTGTGATATTTCGTTAGATTATATCAAGATTTACGAACCCATTGCCGCCAAATTGTTGGTAGATCGAATGGAGGAAATGATGGTGCAAACTGGTGAAACCGGCTTTCACTTTGTGGATGAGGCAGCGCCTCCGGCTTTGATGCGTGAATTGGCTTTGGAAATTTTACGCCGAAACCTTACGGTCACTTGGTGGACCAACATTCGGTTTGAAAAAAGTTTTAGCCGAGATTTGTGCGCCTTACTCAAAGCGTCCGGATGTATTGCGGTTTCCGGAGGTTTAGAAGTGGCTTCTGACAGACTTTTGGAGTTAATTAAAAAAGGCGTTACGGTGGCGCAAGTGGCACAAGTTACCCGCAATTTTACCGAATGCGGCATTATGGTGCATGCCTATCTAATGTATGGTTATCCAACTCAAACGGTACAGGAAACGGTTGACAGCCTGGAAATGGTTCGACAATTGTTTGAGGTTGGTGTGCTGCAATCCGGCTTTTGGCATCAGTTTGCCATGACGGCTCACAGTCCGGTAGGAATGAATCCCGAGGCTTTTGGTGTGATTCCGCAAAGCAATGACATTACATTTGCCCATAACGATATTCAGTTTAAAGATACCACCGGCATCGATCACGACAAGTTCAGTTTTGGGTTAAAAAAATCCTTATTCAATTTCATGCACGGTATTGGTTTGGACTATGATTTGCAAGAGTGGTTCGATTTTAAAATACCAAGGACCAAAGTAGCGCCCCATTTTATTGAGGATTGTTTGAAAGACGGTGCCGAATTCAATATCAAGCCTTCTTCCAGAATTATATGGTTGGGCAACAATCCTAAGGTGTCAACCACCACTAAATCTAAAAAAGGAATTACTTGGGAATTGATGCAATTGGTGTTTCACGACAAAAATGATCAATGCGAAATAGTCTTAGACTTGCAAAAAGGGGAATGGCTATTGGCACAACTTTGTTTATGGTCGGTTCACAATGCTGCAAATACAACAATCGCTCAAGTGAAAGCCGACTTCGAAACTCAATTCGAAGATTTTGAACTTTTTTGGTTTTCTAAGCCTATGCTGAAATTGAAAGATTTTGGCTTAATAATTCTTTGAAATTTACCTTTAATCGTATTTTTTTACCTTTCTTTTTTTTATTCTGCTTTTTTTGGGTAGGGTTGTACTAGAGTACTCTGTTAAGCTATTAAATACAGTCTGCGATTGTTAGCAAGAGTAAATCTTCTTCTTTTTCAGATTTAAAAGTTCAACAATTCTTAATTTAATTCTGATGAAAAGAAAGACGAAGATTTTATTGATAACCGCTAGTGTATTACTCATTGCTTTTTTTGCTGTTAGATATTATATTTTCTATGGCGGTAAAAGAGATATTCAATCAGAATCCACTGCCTTTACAGTGGCTGCTAAAGACATCGCTGCTGAATTTGCTGTCGATGTAAACAATTCCAATAAAAAATATTTAGAAAAGCCGGTGGTTATCACCGGTACAATTACTGCCGTAGAAGGCACTTCTGTTATTCTTGATCAATTAGTAAACTGCAATTTTTCAGATGTTAAAGCATCATTCAAGATTGGAGAAAAAGCAACTGTAAAAGGCCGCGTCGTGGGTTTTGATGATCTTTTGGGAGAAGTAAAAATGGATCAATGTAATCTAATAACCAATTAAATAAGAATGAAAGTGTTTAAAATTGCCCGCCTATTCTTGTTGCTTTTTGCCATTCATTCGGCGAATGCTCAAGATGATTTGATGAAGGAACTCGATTCAGTTCCAACGGAAAAGGTTCACACCTCTGCTGCTTTTAAAGGATTGCAAATTTGCAATATGCAGTCGACTAAAATGACCGCCAAAAATGAATGGTATTTTTTGGTTTCCCACCGCTTCGGAGATTTGAAAGAAGGAATTAATAATTTCTTCGGTTTAGACAATGCGTTAACTCGAATTGGTGGTATTTACGGTGTGACCAATTGGATGTCATTAGGCGTGTCCAGACACACTTACAATAAGACTTTCGAACTTTCCGGTAAGTTAAGATTGGCCAACCAAATAGAAGGAGGTTTTCCATTTACCATTGTTGGTTATACCACTATGGATATCAATTCTTCTAAGTTTGATGAAAACCTGTATCCTGATTTTAAAACGACTAACAGAT
>JBEBBH010000130.1:0-4626 GCA_041158485.1 Bacteroidota bacterium
CCAAAGATACTGTTCAGGAAACGGTAGAAGGCTTAAAAGCCGGTGCCAATGATTACATCAAGAAGCCTTTTAGCTTTGACGAATTGGTGGAACGCATTAAAGTACAATTGAGAGACCAACCGGATGAGGAAATCTTACAGTTAGGCCCCATTGAAATCAACCTTCAAAAACACCAAGTTACGGTTGACAAAAAAGAAATTTCATTTACCCAAAAAGAGTTTGATTTATTGTATTATTTGGTCAAAAATAAGGGGAAAGTGTGCTCGAGAACACAAATTATTCAAGACGTTTGGGATATTCATTTTGAATACGACACCGGAGTGATTGATGTATTTATGAACGCCATCCGAAAAAAACTCAATTTAAAAGTCGAAGAAGATTTTATCAAAACCATTCGAGGCGTAGGTTATATTGCCAACGATGAATCCTGATTATGCAACAACTTTCGTTTAAAAACAGAATAGCTTCCAACTATATCATCACCACAGCTTTATTGATTTTTGTGGTGTTTTTTGCCATTTATTCTATTGTAAAATTCAGTATTTACATTAGGGTAAACAACGAAATTAAAACAGAAGTTACCGAGCACTTACAAGAGATTGAAGTCATTGAAAATTGTGTACTCTTAATTGAAGAAGAAGAGTGGAAGCTGAGTCAGTTTAACAAAGTAGAAGTCAGCCCGGCCTTTATACAGTTTGTTGACGAATTGGGGACTATGGTCGAAAAATCACCCAATTTAAAGCAAAAACAACTGGTTTTCAAACCCGATGCGCCGGTGAATGAATTGTTCGATACCAAATTAGAAAACATTTCAGTCAGACAAATACAAGTGCCGTTATACCAAGGCACCAAAATTATCGGCTATTTAATTGTAGCAATGTCCTTGGAAGATTCCGTGATGGTATTGAACAACTTGTTTAAAATTATGTTGCTGGCCTATCCGTTGATTTTGTTGGTACTGTTTCTCATTGCCCGTTTTATAGCCGGAAGAAGTATAAAACCCATCAGCGCTATTATCGAAACGTCCAATGTTATCACTAAAGACAATTTAAAATCGAGGATTCCGCTACCGCAAAACAGAGATGAATTGTTCATCTTGTCTAAAACCATCAATAATTTATTGGATAGGGTGGAGAATGCCATCGAAAGAGAGAAACAATTCACTTCCGATGCTTCACACGAACTGCGAACACCATTAGCTGTTATTAAAGGGACTTTAGAAGTACTCATACGCAAACCTCGTGATCCTGAAGAATATAAAGAAAAAATAGCTTTTTGTATAAGTGAAGTCAACCGCCTGAATCATTTGGTAGATGAGTTGTTATTGTTAGCGCGATTTGAAAACCAGAAACAAACCTTAAAACTGGAAAGTGTTTCGTTGAACGCAGTCTTTTTAGACATTATTTCGAGAAACTCAACAATAATAGCAGAAAAGAAACTGAAATGTCAGCCGCATTTTACCAAAGATTATTACGTAACTACCGATGCTTATTTACTGGGAATTATCGTCAATAATATACTAACTAACGCTATAAAGTATTCCAAACCCAACGATACTATCGTTTTTGAAATAGCCGAAACGGTGTCGGGAACAGTTTGTTCTATTGCGGATAACGGTATCGGAATCGCTCAGGAAGATTTACAAAAAATATTTGATCAGTTCTATCGCTCAAAATCCAACCAACATCCTGAAATAAAAGGAACAGGGTTAGGATTATCTATTGTAAAAAGATTATCTTTATTACTCCAAATAGAACTTCAAATTGAAAGTGAAGAGCACAAAGGAACTAAAGTAATTTTGCAATTTTCTAACTAAAACCAATAATATATGAACGACGCACATTTACACATGGTAGTGAATCATTTCCCTATCATCGGAACTATTTTAGGAGCCGGTATTTTATTAGCCGGTATTTTATTCAAAAACAATACAGTTAAAAACGTCGCCTATGTTCTTTTTGTAATAGCTGCTGTTTTTGCAGCCGTTAGTATGGCTACCGGAGAAGGTGCCGAGGAAATGGTGGAAGACATGCCAACTGTTGGTCACGACATTATTCATGAACACGAAGAAATAGCTGAAAAATTGGCCTTATCACTTTATGTTTTAGGAGTGGTTTCGCTATTCGGGTTGTATGCCAATATCAAAAAACTTAGTCAGGCTAAAATAGCGGCAATTTTGACCTTAGTCATCAGTGTCATCGCCATTTATTTTGCGCAATTAACCGGAACAACCGGAGGAGAAATCCGTCACACTGAAATCAGAGAAAATGCTACGGGAGCTGAAGCAACAACCAATACGGCTTCAGAAACTGAAACAGAGCACGAAGACTAACACATTATCCCTAAAATAGTTTAAGCCCGATAGTTTATTGTCGGGCTTTTTCTTTATAAATAGCTTTGAACTATTGATTTCCGATTACTTATCGACTATCTTTACCAATCATATAATTTATTTTCTCTAAATCCTACTAGATTTTTAGTTCAATACTATGGGTAAAAAGACTTATGCACGCCACAACTTTCATTCCCATACTTTTTGTATTTGGAAAGAAGTGCCTTTTTCAGCGATTAGTGAATTAAAAGTAAATTACACTAGTCAATCCGGAAGCCAATATATTTTTACCGCAGCGGGTTTGTATCGCATTTCCAATCATTGGGGAAGAGTAGCCAATTGCCATTGGAGATTGATTCCGTTAACCGAATTTAAAAACCAACATACCACGGTAGCCTATGCAGATTGGACCGATTTTTATTCCAACGACGATACTGCAAAACTCTTTTTCATCAAAGTTGATTGGTTGACGCGAGAAGTTAATTTTTACCACAAACAAACAGCAGAGCCCAACGAAAAGGTAATTTTTCGCAATGCTAAAGAAGTCGCCAAAACCATCCGTATTATAAAAGAAGTCCTTAGCCAAGCGGATTGGGCCAAGTATTTAAAATACGACGATTTGGAAACGTTAAGAAAAAATGTGGTAACTGAATTGGTTGGTACTTCTAAAACATTTTTAGAAGTTAAAAAGGGCTATTTGTTATAATTTAATCGTTTGTTTCTATAAGTAGCAGCTGACTTTTCAGGCGTTCAATCAACATATTCATCATTCGCTTGTTTAAATTGGATGAATTCTGAATGTATTCGGCGTATTCTTCTAAAGTAAAAAAAGCAATCACCATGCCTTTGAGCGAGTTTCTGAATTTGATATCTCTTTGAATAACATTTTCGATATACACCATTTTTTTTTCAGGTGTCAACGAGAAAAAAACTCTTTTTTGCTTGATGGCATAGTTGATAAAAACCTGAACAAATAAATCATTTTGCAATTTTAGAATCGGTCGCAGTGTTCGGTTTTGGAAGATTTCTTCAGAAGAAGACTGATTGCTAATTGTTCCTAAAGTTTCTCCTCTCATTTCAAGAACGGTATTGTCTCTGGTTTCCATGTGGTTGTTGATTAAAGATTTTGCCTAAAAAACAGTAGTGAATTTAAGTCATCAAACAGCTTCTCTGACTTACTTTAAATGTATAAAAAAACCTCTGTCGTGAAACAGAGGTTTTTTTATAGTTATTAATAATCTAATGTTAATTAGTCAACTTGAAAACTACTTTGCGAACTAAACGTTTAGCGTATTCAGAGTTTTTGTCAACTGAACTGTCAATTCCGGCACCTTTGGCAGTAAGTCTGGATGGATCTATACCAGCTTTAACCAAGATGTCTTTAATATTATTTGCTCTGTCGGCAGCTAATTTTTCATTTTTAGCACTGTTACCAACTTGATCTGCATAACCTGAAATTTCAACAGTAGCATTCGGGTTGTTTCTTAAATAGTTCAAGATGAAACCAATATTGTCTGATGAACCAGGCGTTGGCATAGAAACCGCTTTGTCAAAGTAAGCTGCAATATAACCATCATTGATTAATTGCTCAATCATACCTTTTGACAATACTGTATTGTTGTTGTTTGTGATAGATGAATCAACATATTTTTCTAATTCATCAGGAACACCATTAGTATTTTTGTCAACCATTCTACCTTTAGTATCAACAGCAACACCGGCAATAGAATTGTTTTCTGCATCAAGATAATCAGGAACACCGTCTTTATCTGTATCGTTCATTAATGTTTCAATTTCTCCGATACGGCCATTCAATTCTTTTAATTCTTTATCTTTCTTATCTTCTATGATAGCCCAATCACCGTGGATTTTTTCACTACCAAAGGAGTAGGAGATACCTAATGAAGTCACTACCATTTGACCTGCTAAGTTGTTCGAATTGTCTGAGTAAGAACCATCCCAGTTGAAATGTTGTCTGTAATTGTTGGCAACACTAAAATCACCAAAAACAGCAAAATGATCGGTAATTCTGAACTGTGGTGAAAAACCAAGAATCAAACCACCATTATATTCTGTTAAATTGTAATTCTGATCGTTAACTAAAACATTTTTAGTTTTTGATGTCATTCTGGATAATTGCAATCCTCCGTGTAATAACAAACCAAAACGTCCTGCAGATTCTTGTAAATTGAATAAACGAATCGCGTTTATAACACCTTGAAATCCGAAACGGTATTGCACCATTTTAAATTCTAAACTTCCGCTACCACTTTGGTTATTAAATTCTTCATAAT
>JBEBBH010000131.1:0-3556 GCA_041158485.1 Bacteroidota bacterium
CTGCGATTGGGCGCTCAAGTATCGGTAATCGAATACTTAGACCGTATCATTCCGGGTATGGATGGCGGTTTGTCGAAAGAACTGACCAAAGTCTTGAAAAAACAAGGCATGAAATTCTACACTTCTCACAAAGTAAAAGAAGTGACTCGCAAAGGCAAAAATGTAACTGTTTTGGCCGATGACGCTAAAGGCAACACCATCACTTTTGATGGCGATTACTGCTTGGTAGCCGTAGGTCGTCGTCCTTATACCGACGGATTGAATGCGGACAAAGCCGGCGTAAAAGTAACCGAAAGAGGTATGGTGGAAGTGAATGACCATTTGCAAACTAACGTACCAAACATCTATGCCATCGGCGATGTTGTACGCGGTGCAATGTTGGCCCACAAAGCCGAAGAAGAAGGTGTTTTGGTAGCTGAAATTTTAGCGGGTCAAAAACCACACATCGATTACAATTTGATTCCGGGTGTAGTGTACACTTGGCCGGAAGTTGCCGCTGTAGGGAAAACCGAAGAGCAATTGAAAGCCGACGGTGTAAACTACAAAGCAGGAAGTTTCCCTTTCAAAGCCTTAGGAAGAGCTCGTGCCGGTGGTGATATCGACGGATTTGTTAAAATCTTAGCCGATGCCAAAACCGATGAAGTATTGGGTGTTCACATGATTGGTGCCCGTTGTGCCGATTTGATTGCCGAAGCCGTAACCGCAATGGAATTCCGTGCTTCTGCTGAAGACATTTCACGTATGTCACATGCGCATCCTACTTTTGCCGAAGCAGTAAAAGAAGCTGCATTAGCCGCTACGGATAATAGAGCGTTACACGTGTAGTTGGATGTTCGGATTTTCAGATGTTCAGATATAAAAAAGTCCCGTTGATACGGGACTTTTTTAGTTTAGGTTGTTGGTTTCAACGAAGGTTTTACAGTAGTCCTTAATCATATTTCGTACCCTTCTGAACTCTTCAATAACTTCGGTAGTGGTTCCTTTAACTTTGGACGGATCCGAAAAATTGTGGTGCAACTTTACGGCTTGTGTCGGGAAGAACGGACAACGCTCGTTGGCATTATCGCATACAGTGATTACATAATCAAAAGGAATATCAAAATACTCTTCTACATTATTCGAAGTGTGTTTGGAAATGTCTACACCGTCTTCCTGCATTATGGCAATCGCTAAGGCATTCACGCCGTGGGTTTCCACGCCGGCTGAGTATACCTTAACTTGTTCGGGATTGGTAAAATGTGACAAATAGCCATGTGCCATCTGACTGCGACAGCTGTTTCCTGTACAGAGAACTAAAATATTTTTCATTGTTTATATTCGTTTAAATCCGCAAAAAATAAAATGTTGTATCGTATCAAATGGGGTTTGATGACTTTGTTCCAAAGTATCGGTTAGTCTGAAATATTGTCCAAAGACTTCCTTAAAACGTTCTTCATTATACTGACTGATGGGCAAACCACTGCATTTTTGAGGACCGTTTTCCGAGAAGGTTCCTATAAATAGTTTTCCGTTATCGGCGAGCGCTTGATCAACTATAGAGATATACTGAGAAATTTGTTCGGGTTGTGTCAAAAAATGAAAGCAAGCCCTGTCGTGCCAAAAATCGTAGGTTGCCTTCGGCTCAAAGTCTAAGATATCCGAAACGATAAATGTTACTTTATCGACCTTTTCTCCTAAACGGGCTTTGATTCTGTCGATGGCTTTGGCCGAAATATCCAATAAGGTTAAATTAGTATAACCCAAATCGAGTAAAGCATCCATCAAATAACTGTCGCCGCCGCCAATGTCTATTATTTTGGCATCCAATGGCAAATGCAAAGCAGTAATATAATCAACCGAAGTTTTGGGATATTGTTGGTACCAACTCACCTCTTTTTCGGTTTTAGTAGAAAATACTGTTTCCCAATGTTCTTTTCTTAGCATAAATTTAATGTGTAGTTATAAAATATTTTTTTCTGAGCCAAAAGGCTACATTCACTAACAAAATTAAAGCTGGCACTTCTACGAGCGGACCTATGACACCGGCAAATGCTTGTCCGCTATTAATACCAAACACACCTATAGAAACCGCAATCGCCAACTCAAAATTGTTCCCTGAAGCCGTAAAGGATAAAGCTGTGGCATCGCGATAATTTGCCCCAACTTTCTTTGATACAAAAAACATAAGAAAGAACATAATCGCAAAAAAAATGACTAATGGTATGGCAATCCGAATCACATCCAACGGTAAATCGACTATCATTTCACCTTTCAAACTAAACATAATGACTATGGTAAACAATAAAGCAATCAGAGTAATAGGAGAAACAAAGGGTAGGAACATTTGGTTGAACCATTTATCTCCCAAGAACTTTTTTATCGAATAGCGACTCAGCACAGCCAAAACAAACGGAATTCCCAAATAAATCCCAACTGTTTGGGCGATTTCAGATACTGTTACCTCTAATTCCAATCCTTGAATACCAAACAAGGGCAACATAATTTTCAAATAGAAATATGCATATAAACTAAAAAAGAACACTTGCAACAAACTGTTGATGCCTATCAAACCGGCAGTTAATTCGCGGTTGCCTTCAGCCAATTCGTTCCACACTATTACCATCGCAATACAAGGTGCGATGCCTATGATGATTAAACCGGTCATGTATTCGGGATAATCTCGCAGAAAAAAGGTCGCCAATAAAAACATCAAAAACGGCCCGACTATCCAAGTGATCAAAAAAGAAGCCGTTAGCAATTTAGGCTGTTTGAACATCTGCGGCACTTTTGAAAAATCGATTTTCGTCAGCGGCGGATACATCATCAAAATCAATCCAATCGCCAAAGGCACATTAGTCGTTCCCGAAGAAAAGGAGTTGATAAAATCGGCTGTATTCGGAACAAAATAACCAAGACCAACGCCCAGTAACATGGCTAAAAATATCCATAAGGTTAAAAAACGGTCCAGGAATCCTAATTTTTTTTTCATTTTTAGAGTTTAATTACTATTAACAACAACCCGAATCCGGTGTACAACAAGCAGTAGCTTTAGGCTTCCACTCGCCTATTTTGGTCTTGAGTTTTTCAGGCGGTATACCGCAATTATCTTTAGCTAAGCAATTGGTCTCTTTAGAAGTCAATAAGAAATTTGTTCCGTCAAAATCCAAACTGAACTTACCGATAGTGTCCTTCATTTGGTATTCGACTTCAATTTCAGCATCAGGCAATCCCAATACTTTTTCGGACAGCTCAATAATATGCGCCAACTTCTCGGGATGCAATCGATGATCGTAATCGTTGGCCTCCCACAATTGAAAGTTCACGACTTCTTCCTGACGCACCGTACCTCCGCAATCGATAAAATGTTTGGTTACTTTACCTACTTCAGTCACATGAAAATGACTCGGCACCAAATCGCCGTTCGGCAATTGAAAAGCTATGGTATGTAGCTTTTGCAATTCGTTTTTAATTTCGGATAATGTCATATCAAAAAGTTTTAATTATTATTCTACCATATAGAAACAAATTCTAAATGGCGACTTAAAGGCGTTTTACTTGTAAAACAAGCTATGTGATT
>JBEBBH010000132.1:0-12353 GCA_041158485.1 Bacteroidota bacterium
CGGTTGTTGGTGGGAATGGCACTCCATTCACCGGACTGATGTAATTGATTGGCGATGGATCGGTATATAAAATATTCAAACGAAAATCTTCTTGCTGCAATTGGAAAGCTCCCGGGATTTGGTAGATGTTTTTCATCATCAAATTCCAAATCGGCTTTTGCACATTGGTCAAGTTGCTTTTCAGCATTTTCAAAATCAAACTTTGAGAGGAAACAGTAGGATTAGCAGCATCCGTGCCATCATATACGGTAGCATCAACACCGTCGGTTCCGAATTCACCAACTTGGTACACTTGGTCACCTATGGTATACTGATAAGCTACGGCTAAAACCTCGTCATTGGCCAAACGTTGTTGTAAGGAAATGTAACCCAACTGCGGATGAAAAGTATACTCGTTTGATGCCAATTTTCGAGCATTCTCCAATTTAGAATAATCGGTACCTTCGTCTACCGGCACGATATTATTAAAACCGGCACTCGACGTAACGATGTCTCTGATGCTGTTATTTAACAAACCGCCTCCGGTATTAATTAAATCCGGATCGTACTTGTTGTTGCCGTTATCAGAAGGCGTATCAACCGAAGGATCCGGTGGTACGGTAAAGAAGTTGTTGCCCACATCCGTAGGATTCAAAGCTACGATTTGACTATCGGATAAACCGTTCAATCGGGCTTCCCCTAAATCTTGTAAAGCAATAATATTTCTTAAGTTGTTGTTGGTTTGACTTACACGATTTTGGCGGTTGGTTACCCAAACTTCGATACGCGTAATTTGCACACGACTATTGATAAACGGGTAATTCTTGAGTGCGTTGTCGTATTTATTTCTGAAGTATTGTGACAGGAAGAAATGTCTGTCGGCATCGTAATCCAAACCGAAAATTTCAAAATCCTGAATGGTTCCGCCACCTTGCGCTGTAACCGATTTGGTTTGGGATTTTTGTTCCGAAAACACTCCGGTTACGGTAGTCTTCCCAAATTGCAATTGGGCTTTAACTCCAAACAAACTTTGAGCACCTCGGATTAAAGAATTGGTCAGTGGCATGCTCACGTTACCAACCTCAATTTTCTGAATGATATCGTCTTCTGTTGGCGTGTATTCTAACTTAATTAAGTTTTGAAAAGCAAATGTAGATTCTGTGTCATAATTAGCGGTCACACTCAAGCGAGTTCCTACTTTCCCCATCAAACTCATGCTGATGCGTTGATCGAAATCGAAGGTAGTTTGCGCACGGTTTCTGGGTGAAAAAGCCGGATTATCTTGTCTGGTGTATCGCACTCCTAAATCCATTTCAACCGAACCTGTAGGCTTTACATCAATGGTATTGGAACCGAAAATACTTTCAAAGAAACCCGAATTAACGTAGTAACGCGGTAATAAATCTTTTTTTGCGGCTTCACTGCCTTCTTTTTTACCGTCGATGGCATCCGATTTTTTCTTGAAATAGTCGCGCATGGCTTCACGCATTACTAATTCTTCGTATTCTTTCGGCGTTAAAATAATAGGATAATTGATATTGAAGCCTTCGAAGGTACTGGTATAAATGTACCTATTGGTCGCCGGATCGTAGGTATAAGCATCCACTATACTTTTCGGATTCTTAATCTTTACCTTACCGGTATTGTAACCAGTACTGTCTTGCGGTGTGGGATTAACCTGTGAGAAAGCCGAAAATCCTGTTAAGAACAAGATTCCGAAAAGAAAATTCCTCAAAGTAAAAAAGGGTGTAAATGCGTATATTGTTTTCAAGAATTATAAATTTTTAAATGCTTGTTTGATAATGGTCTCCACTGATGCCTCAGGGTTCTCTTTGAGAATTTTGTCTACCACTTTTTCGGCATTTTTTCTGACATAACCCAATACCTCCAAGGCAGATAACGATTCTTCTCGGTTAATATTGTGTTGGGCTACGGAAATTTCATCTAAGTCGTATATTTTTAACACTTTATCTCTCAAGTCTAAGATGACCCTTTGAGCCGTTTTGTTTCCGATTCCTTTGATGGATTGAACCGTTCCTACATCGCCGTTAGCGATAGCCTGAATG
This sequence comes from Bacteroidota bacterium, assembly GCA_041158485.1. Taxonomy (GTDB): domain Bacteria; phylum Bacteroidota; class Bacteroidia; order Flavobacteriales; family Flavobacteriaceae; genus Flavobacterium. Next base: position 2,046 of record JBEBBH010000132.1, read on the forward strand.
ATTTGTTTAGGATCCAAAGAAGACAACATGGTTCGGGCTATCCCGGCACCTATTCCTGATACAGACAAGAGTAATTTAAAAAGTTCCCGTTCTGATTTTTCAACAAATCCGTAAAGCGAATGCGCATCTTCTTTGATTTGCAAATACGTGTACAATTTGATGAAATCTGTTTGCGGCAACAATGAAAAAGTATGCAATGAAATATTAACGTGATAGCCTACTCCGTTGCAATCAATTACCACATCTGTTGGCGTTTTTTCGACTAATTTCCCTTGAATATGTGCAATCATTACCGTTTAAATCTATTCCAAATATAACAAAATTCCTGAACTGACGTCATTCAACTGTAATATCTGAACATTATTACTAAACTATTTTACAGTTCCTTTCTTTCTTTTTTCTTTTTCTTGCGCATCTACAACCGCTACGGCTACCATATTCACCATTTCTTCTACACTGGCACCCAATTGAAAAATATGAACCGCTTTTTCCATTCCCAACATAATCGGACCAACAGAATCGACTTTGTAAAGCTCTTTCAATAGTTTGTAATTGATGTTAGCCGCTTCTAAATTCGGGAATACCAAAGTATTGACTTTCTTTCCGGCCAACTTTGAAAACGGGAATTTATTGGCCAACATTTCCTGATTGAGCGCAAAATCGGTTTGGATTTCACCATCTACAATTAAATCCGGGTAGTATTTATGCAAATAGGCCACAGCTTCTCGCACTTTTGTCGCACTCTCATGAGATGAAGAACCGAAATTTGAAAAAGAAACCATTGCTATAACCGGCTCCATACCAAACATACGAACGGTTTTAGCAGTCATCAAAGCAATTTTAGCCAATTCGTCTGCGGTTGGATTTGGGTTGATTGCCGTATCAGATAAAAACATAGGACCGCGATTGGTCATCATCATATTGGTGGTGGCAATCAGGGTTATTCCCGGTGCTTTTCCTATCAATTGCATCAACGGTTTTACGGTTGAAGGATAGCTTCTGGAATAGCCGGAAACCATGGCATCGGCATCACCTTCGTTGACCATCATTGCAGCAAAATAATTGCGCTCCCGCATCCATTTTTGAGCATCCAATAACGAAATGCCTCGGCGTTGTCTCGACTTCCAATAGGTATCGGCATACTGCATTCGGCGCTCATCTTCTTCCTTTGTTTTAGGATCAAAAATCGGCACATCAGCATCAAAGCCCAATTCTTCTTTTAACTCTAAAATCAATTCTTTATTCCCCAACAAAATCGGACTAGCGATACCTTCTTCATAGGCAATTTGGGCTGCCTTTAAAACATCTAAATGATCGGCTTCGGCAAAAACCACGCGCTTCGGATCGGTTTTAGCACGGTTGGTTAACAAACGTACCATCTTGTTATCAGAACCCAAACGTTCTAACAACTCTTCTTCATATTTTTCCCAATCGGTAATCGGGTTCAAAGCCACACCGGAATTCATAGCCGCTTTGGCTACGGCCGGTGCGACATGAGTAATCAATCTCGGGTCAAATGGTTTTGGAATTATGTAATCCTTACCAAAATTCAAACGGGTTTCTCCGTAGGCTATATTTACTTGTTCCGGCACCGGTTCTTTGGCCAATTCAGCCAAGGCATGTACCGCTGCCATTTTCATTTCTTCATTAATTTTAGTCGCTCTCACATCCAACGCGCCACGGAAAATATAGGGAAAACCTAAAACGTTATTCACCTGATTAGGATGATCGGAACGTCCGGTAGCCATGATGATGTCTTTGCGTGTGGCAATCGCCAAGTCGTAATCGATTTCCGGAATAGGATTCGCCATAGCAAACACTATCGGATTTTTGGCCATACCCAATAACATTTCGGGCGTTAAGATATTCCCGGCTGACAATCCCAAGAAAACATCGGCACCAACCAAAGCTTCCGCTAGAGTAATTCCGGCTTTTCCATGGGTGTATTTTTTTTGCAAATCCGATAAATCGGTTCTTTCCGAAGAAAGCACACCGTCTTTATCAAACATGATGATATTTTCAGGTTTTACGCCCAACAAAATGTACAAATTAGCACAAGCCAAAGCGGCAGAACCGGCTCCTGAGACGACTACTTTTACTTCAGTCGTTTTCTTTTTAGCCAACTCCAAGGCGTTCAACAAAGCGGCTGATGAAATAATAGCCGTTCCGTGTTGGTCGTCGTGCATCACCGGAATGTTGAGCTCTTCTACCAAGCGTCTCTCAATTTCAAAAGATTCCGGTGCTTTGATGTCTTCCAGGTTAATTCCGCCGAAAGTTGGCGCAATATTTTTAACGGTTTCGATAAAAGCATCGATGTCTTTGGTGCCGACTTCAATATCGAACACATCAATTCCGGCAAAGATTTTGAACAACAATGCCTTGCCTTCCATCACCGGTTTTGAAGCTTCGGGACCAATATCGCCCAATCCTAAAACAGCGGTTCCGTTACTGATTACGGCTACTAAATTGCCTTTAGCGGTGTATTTATAAACATTATTGACGTCTTTGGCAATTTCCAAACAAGGTTCAGCCACACCGGGAGAATAGGCTAACGATAAATCTCTTTGGGTGGCGTATTTTTTGGTAGGTACAACTTGAATTTTACCCGGCGTAGGTTTAGCATGGTACAATAGTGCTTCTCTTCGCTTGCTGTATTTGTTCATTGTAGAATCTTTTTATTCAGACTTACAAAGGTAGAAGTATCGGTGTAAAATGGAAATTTTTAACCATTTCTTTTTGCACAAACTCAAAAAGCAAAAAGCCGTATAAGTACTACACGGCTTTCCTTAGCATAACTAACTAAATTTGTGGTTGGCGTTTATTCTTCTATCAGTGCTTTGATGTTGATGTTTTCCGGCAGTCTACCTACGTTTTGCAGTTTGATGGCGGCTAATTTTTGAGCTACGGTTATGGTTTCTTCTAGCGAGTTCTGGTGCAATTGGGCATATAAAAATCCGGTCCAAAAAGCATCACCGGCTCCTGTAGTATCTTTAACTTCTTCGATAGGAATGGCTTTTTGGAAAAACAGTCCTTGATTGATATCAGACACTACTACTCCGTTTTTCCCTTTGGTTAAGCAAATGGTAGAAGCACCCAAACTATGGAAATAATCGAAAATGTATTCTTCAGATTTAACGGCGGCAAAGAGGCGATAACAATCGTCTTCGCTCAACTTCACCAACGGATCGTTAGCCAAATATTGTTTGAGTACACTTTTAGCCTCTTCTCTGTCTGGCCAAATGCGTTCGGAGAAATTGATATCAATGCTCAACTGCAGCCCTAAAGCTTTGGCTTTTTGAGCGCGATTCAAAATGGTTTGTCTCGCCGGGTTTTTACTCAACGCGAAACAAGTCGTATGAAAAATTTTGGCTTGTGCAATCACGTCGTCCGGCAACTGATTTTCCGATATTTCACAATCGGCTTGACGGTACGGAATAAAATCGGGCGTTTCGGTTGATTTAGAAACAAAAATCACCGAGGTCGGCACCGTTTCAGATTTTCCGATATGTTCGGTATTGACATTGTTGGCTTTCAGTTTTCGAATCACGTAATCGCCCAATCCGTCTTGGCCGCACGACGCTACTAAAACAGCATTCAGCCCTAATCGGGAAGCATTCACCGCTACATTAGTAGGCGAACCACCTAAAAAACGGTGGTAATCTTTGGTTCTGTTGATAGAAGTATTGACCTCGTGACCGATAAAGTCAATCAACACTTCTCCTATGCATATGATGTCTATGGTTTTCAACTTAAACGAGTATTTTAAAATTTTGATGTAATGATTGATGGACTAAAATCGTGGCCGCTGCACTCCATGCGCAAAACGAAACACCATTAGGGGCAGCTGTTTTGGTATTGAAATTCTCGTAAAACGAAAACTCTTGTTGGGCATTGGCTCGGTTTATTTTATCGAGTATCGATTCGGCTTTCTTTTCTTCACCTTTGGCCAGTAAAGCCAAGCCGTAAAAACCGTTCACCATAGGCCAACTTCCTCCGTTGTGGAATTCGTAGGGGTAATTTCGAAACTCATACCTGCAGTTGTTTTTGAGCAAATGCCAATGTTCATCACTTTCCAAAACCGGTGGCCAAAAAGCGGGCAATAAGCCAAGTGTGGTTTCTGCGGCTAACTCTTCGGTATAACGCAACAGTTTACTGTGAAACGTTGTCGAACCTACCTTTAATAAAACCGCTAAAGAATTGGCAAAGGCGTCAAATTGGGTTTTGTATCCTGAAGGAGAAAAAGAGCAGGGCATATAATCGGCAAACACCACTTCATTATACGCTCTTTCATGGAATTTTTCGCCTTTACTTTCAGGTAAAAAATTAATTTCTATTTGCCGTGTTATGGCCTCTATTTTTTCTTGTACAAACTCGCTTTTAGCAAAATGATTGTAACTTTTTAAGGCCCAAACCCTTAACAGTTGGTCGTACAACACATAGCCGTCGGTAATGTATTCGTCGGCCCAATTTCCGGAAAGCGGAACGTACACTAGGTGCTTATTATTGAACTCCCAAGCATTTAAAAGTTCTAATCCTTTTTCAATTTCATAATGGTAGCGAACTACAAAAGCCGGATCGCATTGGTGATGCGCATATTGACAAACACCGATGATAAACCATGTCACGGCATCCACTCGGCCGGCCAATCCGCCGTAGCTGACTTCTTTCTTTTCGGCTGAAACCAATACATTAGACGGAATGGTACCTATATCGTGTTGGTTTTGCGCCAAAGTATCCAAAGTGTTTTTGAAGGTGGCAATCAACTTTTCGTCGCCGGATGCCAAAGCGGCTAAACCACAAATTACACCATCGCGAGCCCAAACCCTTTTGTAATTAGTAGTGTTTTCGGCACTGGCTAAAAAACCTTCAGGCGTAGCTACTTCGTGGAGCAAATTGATAGCTTTGTGATAGGTGGTATTATTCACTGATGATTGGCTTTTTGGTTGAAATAAAAAGGGTTAAAACCGCACTGATAACCAGTAACACTCCGGCGAAAGTGATGGCTAATCGCGCATCATTATTTAAAAAATACTTCATAATAAATCCGAAAGTGATGGTTTGGATAAACATTGGTATGACAATCATCATATTGATAATACCCATATAAACGCCATAACGTTCTTTAGGAATATTGGCAACAATCATTAAATAGGGAATACCCATCATGCTGGCCCAACCGATGCCAAATCCGGTAATAGCAGGAAATAACAAATATTTGTTGTGAATATGCGGGAATACTAAAAATCCGATAGCAGCTAACAACAAACAGCTGAAATGGACGTATTTGGGTGAATATTTTTTAGCAAAATAAACCAATGAAAAGGCACTTAAAAAAGTTACTACGTTATACCAGCCATTAACTAATCCTGTCCAGCTAACTGCTTCTCCATATAATTCCATATCTTTTTCGGGCGTTGTATTCCAAACCGAAAGCGCAATACTTTTGGATGAATTTTGCCAATAACAAAAAAGAGCGTACCATTGGAACAAATAAACCAGAGCCAGTTGCCACATTACCTTGGGCATTTCTTTTACGGCTTTTGCTATATCTATAAAAGGCGTAAAAAGATTGATGCGTTCAGATTGTATTTTCTGCAGTTCTTCTGCTGTTGGCGGGATTTCTTTGGTAGTGTAAGAACTCCACCAAACCGAGGCAATCGAGCAAATAGCGCCCAGAAAAAACGATGCAAAAACCCAAGTAGGCAATTTACCGGTTGTTCCAATAAAAATTAGCGGGAAAATAAAAAGAGAAATATTGGCTAAGGTTTGCCCGAATCCGGTAAAAAAACTTTGGGCTTGAAAACCTGTTGGTTGTTGTGATTCGTCTAACTTATCGGCAATAAAAGCGCGATATGGTTCCATAGCAGTGTTGTTTCCGGCATCTAAAATCCAAAGTAATCCGGCAGCCATCCATAAAGAACTGCTAAACGGGAAGGCAAAAAGAGCCAAACTGCAAATCAAAGCGCCAATTAGGAAAAAAGGTTTTCTTCGGCCTCCTAATCTTGGTGACCATGTTTTATCACTCAAAGCACCAATAATGGGCTGAACTAACAAACCTGTTAAAGGTCCGGCTAAATTCAGTAAAGGAATTTGGTCAGGGTGAGCCCCTAAAAAATCATAAATAGGATTAACAGCACTTTGTTGCAACCCAAAGCTATATTGAATGCCAAAAAAACCAACATTCATATTGATGATTTGCCAAAAGCTCAGGTGTATTTTTTTAATCATGATGTTAATTTAATTTCTTGAGAAATTCTTCAAACGGAATGTTATTGGTGAAAATAACGCCTTGTTTATCAATAACGGGAATCGATAAATTGTTCGCACTGATGTTGGCTTTTTTGAGTTTGGACAGCATTTCTTGTAACGCTTGCGGATTCTTATCGATGTCGTAAAAAACAAACGCGATATTGTTTTCTTTGAGGTATTTTTTGGTGTCGGTACAGTGATGACATTCGTCGCTGCCATAGACTATCATGACCTTTTTTTCGGGAGCAGCCATTGTTTTAGCTTCGTTTTGTTGTGCCGACAACTGTTGCCCTAAGCAAAGTATCAAAAACAATAAAAGAGTGGTTAATTTTTTCATAAGATTCCCTTTTAGCGATAATTAAAGATAACTATTCTTTGTTAAAAATAATTCCCGTACCATAAATCTATGGTACAGGAATTACTCAAACTAAACATGAAATAGGTTGTTTTAGAACTTGTAAGTCAATGCCATAGAAAGCGATCTTCCCGGCAAAGGTCTTGCTCTAACGATATTAGTGGTATTGGCTGTGATGCTTCCTTCTTCCGCTTCGGTGATGGCCAAAGTGTTCAATAAGTTGTTTCCGGCTATGTTTAATGATAAACCTTTTGTAATACCAAATTCTACAAATCCGTTAACAATTACGAAACCGTTCATCACTAACTCATTGCTGTCTTGCGCATAGGCTTTGGTTTGTCCGATAAAGCTCAATCCGAAAGTATTGTTGGCTTTTCCGAATTTGTAAGTCGGAATAAAGTTGTACATCATTTTCGGTTGTCTTCTTGGTTCGTTGCCTTCGTTAGCTCCGGAAGTAATCTCGGCTTTCGTATAAGTAAATCCACCGCGTAAGTTGAAGTCGTTGTTCACGTTATAAGACGATTCCACTTCAAGTCCCATAGAACGGTAGTCGTTTTCGATGATGCTGTTAGATGTTGCTTCAAAACCGCCTTCTTCAGTGGTAGTTGAAGTAAAGAATGTAGCATACACATAACCTTTGCTGAATTTTCTCTTGTATCCTAACTCAGCTTGAGCCAAATAATCCAAAGAGTTGATTTTGTCTCCGTCTAAGTAGTTCAAGCCTGAGAATAAGATACGGTCCGCTTTTGCAGAAGCACCTTTACTGTAACGAGCGAAAACTGATTGGTTGGCATCAACTAAATAATTAGCCCCTAATGTGTAAGACACATAATCGTAATCGTAATCAACAGCAGTAGTATTAGCTGTGTTGATAGCAGAAACACTAGTTTCAGGAGCTGAAATTACGTTATCGTTATTGATATCATATACTGTTTGAGAAGAACCGGCGAATGAACCGTTTACTTGACCCATATCAAAACGGATACCTCCTTCTAAAGACAATTTATCAGTAGCATCGAAAGATACGTTGGCGTAAGGAGCCGACACATTGTATTGGGTATCATAGTTACGAGTACAACAGTTGCCCCAAGCCGGAACTCCGTAAGCGTACAAACCGTTTGTTGAAAGTAAATTTCCACCAGCACTAGTTACATTAATTAATCGTGGGTTGTTGTCTGATACTTCTTGTAAGTAAGAATTCCACAACCAAGACATAGAGATGTTTTGAATCGATTTGAAGTAACCGGCGGTTAAACCGAATTTGTCAAATTTCTTAGTGATTCTCAAGTCGTTCATAAAGTTATTGAAGTTGTTCAACTCTACATCAAACATGTGAATTCTGGATACCAAACCGTTAGGGTTGTTGAAAGCAGTTCCATCGTTAGCATACGTTAAAGTTGAACCAGCTCCGAAAGAGTTAGCGATGGTAGCTGCTGAAGCAACTTCAGCAGGGAATGGTGTAATGAATTGTCCGCTGTTAGAAGAGAAACGACCATTGTTAGTTAATTTCCATCCGTCAGCCAATTCGAAATTGATTGACGCCCCTAATGTTTTAGATACCGGATGCATACCATCCGCTACATTACCTCTTCTAACGTTACCGTTACCGTCTAAGCCTACATTGTGCATTAGATAAGGTGATTGTTGCGTACCTGAAGTAGCGTCGTAACCGCTGATGCTTTCCCAGTTAGGATTTGAATTGCTTCCTGTTACTTTGATAGGCATTGGCATGAAAGCGGCTGCTCTGTCGTTTAAGAATTTCGCATATACTGTAACCGAACCGTTTTCGAATTCTTTGGTAACATTCATTTTGAATTGACCTCCGTTATTGGCAGTAAAGCCCGGACTTCTCACACCTTCACCGGTTCTGTAAAAACCACCGGCATGGAAGTATAATCCGTCTCCGATGCGCGCACCGTATTCGATATCAGTTCTGAAATCATTGTAATCTAAACCAAAACTGGTTACCATGCTTCCGCCTTCGGTTTTACCTGTTTTGCTGATAAAGTTGATGATACCACCCGGAGAGTTAGAAGACAAAGTAGAAGCTGAACCTCCGCGGATAGCTTCAATTTTAGCAATGTTTCTGTCAAATCTGGTAAAGATGTCTGCAGTAGCAAAAGCGATATCACCGTATAATAATACCGGCAAACCGTCTTCTTGAATTTGCAAATATTTAGAACCTCCTGAAGAAATCGGCACCCCGCGAACTGAGATGTTAGCATTTCCTTCACCTCCTGAGGACTCTGAACGAATACCAGGAATGGTTCTGAAGATTTCAGCGGTTGATCTTGGCGCTGATTGTTCCACTTGTTTCACATCTAAAGTAGTGATGGAAACACTGGATTTGATTTTGGCTCTGGGATTTACCACACCGGTAACCACTACTTCTTCTAATACTTTAGAATCGTCTTGTAGTTGGAAATCCATAGTAGTGTTTCCTTTTACTTCTACCGTTTTCTTTTCGGTAGCAAAACCGATGTAAGAAACCGTTACGGTAACCGAACCGTCGGCCAAACCAGAGAAAGAATACATTCCTTCGGCATTGGTGGAAGCCGATTTGGAACCGCTACTCAATACCACATTAGCGCCTACTACGGCTTCTCCTTTGGCGTCGGTAACTTTTCCTGATAAGCTACTGCTTTGTGAAAAAGAAAGATTAAATAGCAGCAAAGCCACTACAAACAACATCTTTTTCAAAAATAAAGTACTTTTTTTCATCATTTGTAATTTGTTTGATTAGTAAATTTTGTTGGTTTATTTTCCGAAATTATATTTTTAATTCACAGTTAATTATGAAATCGTTATCGAAAACGTTTTCGAAATTACCGAAAACGTTTTCGATTGGAAATTGAGTTTTTTTTAAGATATTTGTTAAATGAGAGACATAACTTTAAAACAAATCGCCGAAACCCTAGGAATATCCATTACTACGGTTTCTAAGGCGTTAAAAGGCTATCCCGATGTGAGTCCGAAGACGCGCAAGGCCGTTTTAGAGTTAGCACAGTCTCTCAGCTACACGCCCAACAGTTTTGCGGTGAACCTTCGAACCAAAGAATCGCGCACGATTGGATTAATTATTCCGGAAGTAGTGCATCATTTTTTCTCCAATGTGATTAACGGGATTATAGATGAAGCGGAGAAAAACGGCTACTTGGTGATAATCCTGCAATCGAATGAATCTTTGGAATTGGAGAAAAAGCAAGTAGAACTTTTGATGCAGAAACGAGTGGACGGCATTATTATGTCGCTCTCGAATGAATCCAACGACGACGAACACATCCGCGATATTTTGCGCAAAGAAGTTCCTTTTGTGATGTTTGATAAAATATCGAAACTGATTCCGTGTTCTAAAGTAATCATCAACGACCAAAAGGCGGCATATAATGCGGTAAACCATTTGATTCAAAAAGGGTGTCGAAAAATTGCACATATTCGCGGACCGGTGAATCCGCAAAACGCGATTGACCGATTTTTAGGCTACAAAAAAGCGTTGGAACAAAATGGCATTCCGTTCGACTCAAAATTGGTCTACACTTGCAAAAATGTCACTTTTGAAGAAGGTTTAGCATTTGGAAAACAAATTGCGATTGAACATCCTGATATTGATGGCATCTTTGTTATAACCGATTTGGTAGCCGTAGGTGTTTTGGCTCATTTTAACGAAGTAGGCATTAAAGTTCCGGAGCAAGTTAAAGTAATCG
>JBEBBH010000133.1:0-9305 GCA_041158485.1 Bacteroidota bacterium
TTTGGGATTTTTTATTTGAAATTTTAACGGCTTAGTTCTTCATCAGTTTAAACCATTTTTCTGCATGGTCTGCTTTTAGTCGGACAAAATACAAACCGGATTGTCCGCTTATAGAAGAAGAAACTTTGTTAACATTATTAAACTGTTCTTCTGAAATTAATTTTCCTGTTATATCATACACCTCTAAAGTAACCAATTCAAATGAGGCGTTTAGGGTTATACTGAACTCATTCACAGTTGGATTAGGCACTACAGTCAGATTATCGAAGGTAGTATCAGACCAATCAGCATTGTTCAAAGAATTAAATTTTGACACTCCGCAACTTTCCGCAAAGCGAACAACTGTACCATCTATACCGTTTAAGGCATCCATTACTAAACCAAAATCGGTATACGCTTGCGTTGCAGTAGACGGATATCCCATGTTTTTGGCCAAATAGAAAAGACCATTATTGCCTTTGAAAAAACCGGTAAAACCGTAAAAATGATTGAAATTTCCACCGTCATTATTCAAAAATAGGCGCTTTAAATTACCTGCCTCGTCATACACTGAAACAAAGTAATCAAACTTGTTGATGGTTAAACTATAACCGTTTCCGTTGGTACTGTCGAATAAAGCCGTACTATTGTCGCTGTCATTATTGTTGTTGAAAATCTGTCCGACTACGTGAATTTCATTCCCGTCTTTTAACAAATTGTACCCATGACCATAATACGTATGACCTGAACCACGTATCCACTGGCAAATTCCGTTGGTATTGACTTTAGCCACAAAATATGGCCCTTGATGGGTAGCCACTGTAGAGCCATCGGTGTTTTCAAAAACATGTGTAAAATTTAAAGGACCGAAATAATTATAGCCGGTTGAATTGGTACCGGTAATATACATGGTCCCGTCGCTTTCCACTATCATTTTATTGGCATAGGTTGTATCATTAGGAAAACCGTTCGCATCAATGGTGCGGCTTCTGAGTTTCCATAGAATTTCACCGTTAGGACTCATCTTTATCAATCCGATTTTAGAACCGTAGCTACCATCTCCCATAATAGTTTCAGAAATGGTATTGCTTCCGGCTTGGTAAACGGTTCCTTGTAAATCGAAATGCATCGTGAAATAGATATTGTTGTTACCGTCGATTCCTAAATTTCTCAATCCGACATTATTGGCTGAGTTCAAATACACTTTGGTATCCCAAATGATGTTCCCCGAAGGAGCAAATTTTACAATTAAATTATTGGCTTGCGGAGTTACTACCTGTTGCCCGATGATTTGAGCCAGGGCACCATTAAAATAAGTTTGAAACACAGTAAAACTATCTCTGTGGTTAGATAGCGTCACCAAATTATTTTGACTGTCAACTTCCATTTTTACAAAGCCGAGGTAACTGTTTTGCCAATACCAAATCAATTCTCCTTTGGCATTTAATTTAATTAAGTAATATCCGGGTTGATTGAGTGTTGCTGATAAATCAGTGCTTCTTCCGGTGTTGTCGATAAATTTTCCGCTTCCTTTTCCGGAGATGTAAATATTACCGGCAGCATCTACAGCCGTAGAATAAACACCATTATCATTATTGTTTCCAAAAGCCGTATTGATGTTGTAAACCGTCCATTTGATTACACCGTTACTGTCGTATTTAGACAAATAGCCTCCTTTTTTTCCGTCTAAGTTGAGTGTCACACCGTGATTGGAATCGAAAATCTCATTGAAATACGTTCCGCAAAGCAAAAAGCCATCGGCTATTGGCGTCATTTGGGCAATATCCGGATTGTAATTTCCCGGCCAGTTGGGATCGTTACTGTTGTTGGTTAGCAGAAAACATTCTTCTGCAGCGGCATCCGGCTCAAAAATATAGGGTTTGGTATTGGTAACGGTATCGTGACAACCGTTATCCGACCAGGCATGCAAGGTAGTAGTCACAGCACCCGGAGCACTAAAACTCAATTGCGGATTGGGAGAATTTGAACCCGACACTGAAGCATTCGGCGTAAATTGCCAATCAAAGTTTTGGGCATCGGTAGTGTTTTCAAAAAAGTCGACCGTTTCATTGACTTCCGCGTTGATTAAGCCCGCGTGAAAATCGGCTTTGGTTTCTTCTACCGTAATCAAAAAATTACCGGTAAATCGGCGGCTGCAATTGGCTAAGTTGTGTTTAGCATCGATGTAATAATTTCCGGTCACATCAATTAATCCGGTTGTAAAAGTTAAAAGACCACCTGTACTTATACTACTCTGACCAAAATTGGAAGTTGGTTGGCCTTCCATTCGCAACGTATAAATCACTTCAGGTTCTGAATCGGCTATTGTAATTTGAATGGCTTCTTGTTTGCACAAAATAGCATCGCTCAGTGTAACTGTTTTATCTATTTGCGGCGGATTAACAATATAAATTGTTTTGGTATCGGTTGACTGTTGACCGGCGCTGTTTTGAACCGTCAAATCAATTGTATAAGTGCCGACAGCCGGGAAATTATAACTAAAGGAGTTGGTTCCGGTTTGTACTAAATTGTTGTTGATGTACCAGTTGTAACTATTCGCACTTCCGGTTATCGCACTTAAAGGAATACTGCTCGGATAGCATCCGCCATTGGCGTTAATACGAACATAAGGTTTGGTAGCACCACCGGTTCCATTAGTTTTTAAGATAACACCATTACTACCGAAGGCATAGAAATCGGTTGTGCCGTCTTGCTTCCAAAAATCTTTGATATCGTAATTGAGAGACGTGACTTGCCATTCGGTAGAAACATTTGAAAAAGAACTCGTAGCATAAGATGTTCTATAAATTCCGTGACTAGTACCGATGAAAAAATAACCGGAAGACAGGATAAAACCGTTGGCATCCAACGGTCCGTAGAAGTTTTGATTGTAACGGGTTGTAAAATTAGTAGCCGAAGAAAAATCGGTATAAGAAAACGAATTGCCACCAACACCATAAATATTGGAACTATTGCTGTTACCAAATAACACATCGCGATTGATGGCTGAGTTGGTTGGTATTACATTTACAGTGCCCAAGGCCCCGGCACTGATAGAAGTCCGCATTATCTTTTGATCTGTACCTAACAGTATATAACTACCGGCTGACCCAACACTCAACAAATCATCTGTTAAATTGGTTGGAATGGTAAATAGTTGTGTGGCATTGAAACGAAGTAATAAACCATCATCACCCACTGCAAAATAGGCGTTGTAACTGGAAGAAAAATCAATTTTGTTTAACTTAGAATTGGCCGATCCGACATATAGTATTTCGTAGGTTAGAGACGGAATGGCTATCTTCATCAAAACCGCCTTCTGCGTTGTTGTATCCTGACCGCAGGCATAGACAAATCCGTTATTAGCCGTATTGGAAAGGTCGGAATAACAATGGGTAAAAGCCGTGTTCTCGTAAATAGCTGCGTCGGCAGTATTGTTTGTGATTTCAAATCTTGTCCAACTGCCCGAACCTACTCCACCCGTTGTAGTATAGTATAAGCCTTCGGCACCGCAAGCCAAACCGTTTTCATCTAAAAAGACAACACCAGTAAGGTTGTCATTCATTCCGGTATTGAGATTCACCCATTGGGCATTGGAAATAGTAGTCAAAAGAAAAAAGAGGAAAAAGTAATAGTTTTTCATGTATTGTATGATTCCTTAAAAGGGTTAAGAGTGCCAAAAGTAAACAATTTTACTCAGCTGATTACTTTTAAAAAAAAATCCCAAACACCTTATGGCATTTGGGATTTTACTTTGTAATTCCTACTTGAATTTCGTACTTTAGATTAAGCTTTTTTATTCAACGCTTGCGTCAACTCTAAGGAGATTGCTGAACGCTCGATTTTTAGTTTGCCCGACATGGTTTCGATTACCACAGTAGTTTCGGCTAACTCGGCAATCTTACCGTGAAATCCGCTTTTGGTGATGATTTTATCGCCTACTTTTAAAGCTGCTTCAAATTCTTTTTCTTGTTTCAATTTCTTTTGCTGCGGGCGAATCATAAAAAAATAAATCACCACAAACATTAATAAAAAAGGTAAAAAACTAGTCAATTGTTCCATAATAATTGTTGGGTTTTAGTTCTTGTTAGGAACTTCGATGTTAGCATTAATTTTTAAAATTTTATTTCCTTCTTGGGTGTTGCACAAGATGGTCACCGTTTTAGAGGTTTTTCCTTGTTTCCCTTTAGAATCGAAAGACACTTTGATGTTTCCGGTTTCACCCGGTTTGATAGGTGTTTTTGGATAATCAGGCACAGTACATCCGCAAGAACCACGGGCAGAAGTGATGATTAAATCGGCTTCACCTGTGTTTTTGAATTGGAAATCGGTGCTGACTTTATCGCCTTGTTTGATGGTTCCGAAATCGTGCTCTTCTTTTTGAAAAGTCATGGTCGGATATTTCCCATCGGCCGGTACTTGAGCCGCTGGTGTAGCCGTTTCTACAGCTTCCGGTCTTTGCACCGAAGTAGAATCCAACAACACTTCTTTATCGTTTACAGTTTCTTTTTTACAAGCGGTGGTTAGCGCAAGTAGCGCTACTAAAACCAATAAATTAAATTTCATTTTCATACTATTATGATAGTTTACATTAAACCTCTACCGGTTTTTTTAATTTTATCTTCAGCTTGGAATTCTTTGACCAAATTGTCTAAAATTCCGTTGATAAAAATACTGCTTTTAGGAGTAGAATATTCTTTGGCAATTTCCAAGTATTCATTAATGGTCACTTTGATTGGAATGGATGGAAATTTCAAAAACTCGCATATGGCCATTTTTAAAATGATGGTGTCAATTTCGGCGATACGATCAGCATCCCAATTAGGGGTTTTATCGATGTATTCTTTGGCCAATGCCACTTCGTTCAAGACAGTTTTTCGGAATAAATTCCCCACAAACTCTCTATCTTCTTCGTCTTTGTACAATTTGACTACTTTGAAATCATCTTTCAAAGACATTTGTTTGAGTTGCTTTTGAATTTGGGTATTCACCAACGGAATATCGTCTATCCAAGTCAGTTTATGGTCTTCCAAATACTCATACAATTTTTCGTTGGGCGCGATTAACTCGGTAAACATATCCACTACAAAATGTTTGTCTTCTTCAAATGCATTAGTGCGATTGCTCATGTATTTGGCGTACAACTCACTTTGCTTGATTTCGTTTAAAAGCAATAAAATATAATCGTCGTTAAGCGACCAGTTATTGATTTTTCGACTTTCAAGAGCAATACTCAACGAACTGTTTTCTTCCAATTGCAATAAAACAGCGTTGTTGACAAACTTAAGGTTGGGATTTTTCTCTTCCGGTGTAGCCAGGTGTTTGTTACGGGAAGCTTCTAAGAAAATAATTTCTTTTTTGCGGATTTCCGTCAGGGAAGACAACATGATCAAATACAAATCCTGTATATTATCGATACTTTGGATTAGGAATTTCTCCTCTTTTTCTAACTCTTCAGCATTTTTTTGATGCATCGCGTAGATGGATTGCATCACTTTTACTCGAATATGTCTTCTGTTTAACACGGATAAGAACTTTTAAAAATTAACAAAGCGAAAGAAGTCCTTTCGCTTTGCAAAAATAGGAATATTTTAAAAATCTACTAGTTATTTAGCAGCGTTTTCTTTTTTTCTTTGGTCGATTCTGTTTTGCGCGATTTGCATGGCCGCTTGTTGTGTGGTCATGTTGTTCATTTCCGCAAAGTTGAAAATCTCTAAAGTAGTATTGTAGATATTCTCAGTCATTTTCATGGCTTGGTCTTTACCGTATTTTACGATTTCTCCGTAAACATTGATAATACCACCGGCATTGATTAAGAAATCAGGCGCATAGGCTATACCTCTTTCTCTTAAAACCTGACCATGAACAGCTTCTACCGCCAACTGATTGTTAGCAGCTCCGGCAATTACTTTAGCTTTTATTTTGTTAACCGTTTCATCGTTAATAGTAGCACCCAAAGCACAAGGCGAGTAAATATCTACATCGGCTGCATACAAATCAGCTCCGGTGAAAATTTTCGCGCCGTATTTGGCCACCATGTTTTCCATTTTATCTTGGTGAATATCGGATACAAATACCTCAGCACCTTCAGTTCTCAAATAACTGATTAGGGTTTCGCCCACGTGACCGGTTCCTTGAACCAATACTTTTTTACCTTCTAAATTATCGGAACCGAATTGGTATTTAGCGGCCGCTTTCATTCCCATGTAAACACCGTAAGCGGTTACCGGAGAAGGATTACCTGAACCACCGATAGACTCGGAAATTCCGGTAACATAGTTGGTTACTTTATGGATTCTGTCCATGTCTTCAGTTGTGGTTCCAACATCTTCAGCTGTAATATATTTTCCACTTAAAGAATTGACAAACTCACCGAAACGCGTAATCATTTCGGGTGTTTTATCTGCTTTAGAATCGCCAATGATAACTGCTTTTCCGCCACCTAAATTCAAACCGGTAATGGCTGATTTAAAGGTCATTCCGCGAGAAAGTCTCAAAACATCGTTTAAAGCTTCCCATTCGTTAGCGTAATTCCACATTCTTGTTCCTCCAAGCGCCGGTCCCATAACTGTATTATGAATACCAATAATTGCTTTTAAACCTGTATCTTTGTCGTGACAAAAAACAATTTGTTCATGATTGTCAAAAGAAAGTTGACCGAAAACTGGGTCCATTTTTTTGAGCTCAACCGGTGTGGTGATTTCTGATGTCATATTGCAGTAGTATTAATTTAAGACTTTTTTAAAAAGTCGGTACAAAAATAAAATATTATTCAACAAATCGCTTCAATATGAGCAATAATTAGTAATTTGTTAATAAATTCAATTTTAAGCAAGAATACAATAATTTATTTATTCGCAAAAAAATTAACAAAATATATCCCAAAAAGCCCATTTCTTTAATTTCAAGATGAAAGAACTTCAATATTTAAACAAATATTTTATTAAATACAAATTCCATTTTTTATTAGGAATTTTTATCACTATAGTCGCGCAGATTTTTTCTTTATTCACCCCAAAGTTGGTGAGCCAATCTTTTGAAGCCATCCAAAGTTTTCATTCGAATAACATCAGCAGCGATATTATTAAAGCCAAACTGATTGAAAATATTTTTTGGATCATTGGCACTACACTAATTGCCGGCGTTTTAACTTTTTTGATGCGTCAAACGCTCATCGTTATGTCGCGCCACGTTGAATTTGATTTGAAAAACGAAGTCTTCCAACACTACGAAGTTTTAGATCAAAATTTCTACAAACAAAATCGCACCGGCGACTTAATGAACCGCATCAGCGAAGATGTGGCTAAAGTTCGCATGTATGTAGGACCGGCCGTAATGTACACCATCAATACCTTTATTCGTTTTACGGTAGTGATCATTTATATGTACAATGTATCGCCATTGCTAACCTTGTACACTATTTTACCGTTGCCTATTTTGTCGTTTATCATTTTCCGATTGAGTTCGGAAATCAACAAACGCAGTACAACGTTCCAACAATATTTATCGAAGATTTCGAGTTTTTCCCAGGAAATCTTCTCGGGAATTCGCGTGGTAAAAGCCTATGCCTTAGAAAAACAATACCAAGAAGAGATTATTGATTTAGCCAAAGAAAGTAAAACCAAAAGCATGAGTTTGGCACGCGTCCAATCGCTCTTCGGTCCGCTAATGATTGCCTTGATTGGCGTGAGTAATTTGGTGGTGATTTATTTTGGTGGTTTGATGTACATCCAAGGCGATATTAAAAGCATCGGTACCATAGCCGAGTTTATACTATATGTAAACATGTTAACTTGGCCGGTAGCCTCCATCGGTTGGGTTTCGTCTTTGGTTCAGGAAGCCGAAGCGTCGCAAAAACGCATCAACGAATTTTTAAAGGTGAGTCCACAGATTAAAAATAAAGCCAAAGAAAACACCAGCATTCAAGGCGAAATCGAGTTTAGAAACGTCAGCTACACTTACGAAGACACCGATATTACTGCCCTAAAAAACATCTCATTCAAAGTTAAAAAAGGAGAAACACTGGCCATATTAGGTCAAACCGGTTCGGGAAAATCGAGTATACTTTCGCTGATAACCCGCATGTATGACATTAAAGAAGGTCAGATTACCATAGACGGCAAAGCCATTGACCAAGTGAATTTATTCGACTTAAGAAACAGCATCGGTATAGTGCCGCAAGATGCCTTTTTGTTCTCGGATACTATTAAAAATAACATCAAATTCGGCAAAGAAAACGCTACCGATGAAGAAGTAATGGAAGCGGCTAAAAAAGCAGTAGTTCATAACAACATTATGAATTTTAATATGCAGTATGAAACCATTTTGGGCGAACGAGGGATTACCCTTTCGGGCGGCCAAAAACAAAGGGTTTCGATTGCCAGGGCAATTATCAAAAACCCGGAAATATTGTTATTTGACGACTGTCTATCGGCCGTAGATACGGAAACCGAAGAACAAATCTTAAACAATCTGCTCGAAATCTCTAAAGACAAAACCACCATCATCGTTAGTCACAGAGTGTCTTCTGCGAAGAATGCCGACAAAATTATCATCATTGAAGAAGGTCAAATTATACAAGAAGGTTCTCATAATCAATTGATAAACCAACCGGGGTATTATGCCGACTTGTATCAGAAACAACTTTCGGAAAAAGAATTAAATTAAATTGTTGTTTGGTAACAAAAATTTTATCATTTTTGAACTACAGAGAAACCTTTTTAATTGACTGAAAGAATATGAGAGAAAATGATATGTTAGAAAAAGATGAGATTTTTTCTAAAGTTTTAAGAGCCGGAAGAAGAACGTATTTCTTCGATGTGAGAGCGACCAAAGCGGATGATTACTACATTACCATTACCGAAAGTAAAAAGTTTACGGAAGAAGACGGTTCTTTTCACTTTAAAAAACATAAAATTTATTTGTACAAAGAAGATTTTGCCGCTTTTACTGATATTTTAGACGAAATGACTGCCTATGTATTGAATCACAAAGGCGAAGAAGTAATTTCGGAAAGACACCAAAAAGATTTCAAAAAAGAATACCATCACGACACTACCGATTCGGAAAAACCAGCTTCGGAGAAAAGCTTCACCGATATTGATTTTGATGACATTTAAAAAGTAATTCGTGACTGATAAAGTCATAAGTTTTAAAAAGTCCTGAGCTGAAAAGTTTTGGACTTTTTTTTATCCAACTCGTAAGCCGTTATCCACTTTCAAATCGGAAGTCAACAATACAATATCATTATCCGTTCCTACCGAACCCAATACTAAACATTCGCTCATAAAATTTCCGATTTGCTTTTTGGGAAAATTCACCACTGC
>JBEBBH010000134.1:0-9345 GCA_041158485.1 Bacteroidota bacterium
AATCGCGTTATTTCTAAAGATGCGACCAAAGTGTTCTTTATCGGGAAAAATTTCGTCTTGCATTGGCAAGTACACTCCGGCAGAATCCACCAAATAAATGATTGGCAAACGATTTTCTATAGCGATTTCTTGTGCTCGCAAATTCTTTTTAGCTGTAATCGGAAACCAAGCGCCGGCTTTTACCGTTGCATCATTGGCCACAACGATGCATTGTTTTCCTTTGATGTAGCCCATTTTTACCACCACACCACCGGAAGGACAACCGCCGTGTTCAGCATACATGCCGTCACCCACAAAAGCCCCGATTTCGATACTTTTGGCTTTATCATCCAGTAAATAATCAATGCGCTCGCGTGCGGTCATTTTTCCTTCTGCATGCAATTTTTCAATGCGTTTTTCGCCGCCGCCCAATTTAACTTTGGTAAAACGTTGTTTTAATTCAGATAGTAAAAGTTTGTTATGATCTTCGTTTTTATTGAAGGTAAGGTCCATAAATTTGTAGGGTATATAACAGTTGTGTGATTTGGTTGCTAAGCTACGAAAACGTTTTCAATAACTGAAATCAGATGCACAATTGACTGTGCTAATTTCATGTTAACAAATTGTAAATTTTAGTTCTGTTAGGGTTTTTATATTTAATATTCACTTAACATTAGAGTGATACATTTGCATCAAATTTTAACACTATGTCTATCAACAACATTTTCCAGTTTTTAGTTCCAAAAGATAAAAAATTCTTTCCTCTTTTTGAACAAGCCACAACAAATTTAGTGATCTTAGCAGAAACCCTTCACGAGGCGGTTAATGCACCGAAATCTGAACGAGAAGATTACTTCAGAAAAATTGAGGAATTAGAAGCCACAATTGAAGAGATTACACACAAGACTCATTTGGAATTAAGCCGAAATTTCATCACTCCTTTTGATAGAGAAGATATTCACGCTTTAGTAAAAGCCATTGATAACGTAGCTGATTATATGCACGGTGCTGCCAGCAGAATGCGTTTGTACCAAGTAGAAAAGATTACAAAGTCAATTCGTAAATTAACAGAGATTAATTTAGAAGCATGTCAGTTAATCAATGCCGGTGTAAAGCAATTGAAAGACATGAAAGATCACAAAGCTATCAAGGATACTTGCAAAAAAATCAACAAGTTAGAAAGCAAAGCGGATTCGGTTTTCGACAAAGCGGTTGCCGATATCTTCGAAAATGAAACCGATGTTAAAAACATTATCAAGTATAAAGAAGTGCTTTCTGCCTTAGAATCTGCTTCAGATAAATGTAAAAGTGTTTCCAATGTAATGGAGCAAATTTCAGTAAAACATTCATAAACAGTTTAATATAAATCAACTTTTATGGATTTTACTTTATTGTTAATCATCATATTCCTGGCGCTGGTATTTGACTATATCAATGGTTTTCACGATGCCGCCAACTCCATCGCTACTATCGTTGCAACTAAGGTATTGACGCCTTTTCAAGCAGTATTGTGGGCAGCGCTTTTTAACTTCATGGCCTATTGGGTTTTTGGTTTCGGTGTTGCTGATACCGTTGCTAAAACCGCACACACCAGTAGTATTGACTTAACGGTTATTTTGGCCGGGGTTATTGCAGCGATTATATGGAATTTAATTACTTGGTGGAAAGGTATTCCTTCTTCATCTTCCCATACCTTAATCGGAGGTTTTGCCGGAGCAGCCATTGCACACGGTTTTCGCGATGTTACAGATCCCGAACATGCCGGATTTAAAATTGTAAACTGGTTAAAAGAAGCCAAAGAAGGCGAATTATTACCGTCGGGTGTTTTTATTGTTATCTTATTTATTGTATTCGCACCATTGTTGGGAATGATAATCTCTTACTTCATATCACTTTGGTTGATGTACTCTTCAAAGAAAAATGTTTGGCCTAAAGTATTAACCGTAGTGTTGATGTTGTTAGTCGGCTGGTTTTTATACACCGTTATGGTGCCGTATGAAGACATCAAAAAACCAAGATTTGACAGTGAGTTTTGGAGTGTAGTTACCGAGCCTCATAATATCAAATGGTTTTTAGTAGCCTTTATATTCTACAGTTTAGCCATATTTAACTTGCTATTCAGCAGTTTCTCTACAGCCAAGGCTGAGAGCGTATTGAAAAAAATGCAGTTGTTGTCTTCTGCAGCTTTCAGTTTAGGTCACGGCGGAAATGATTCTCAAAAAGTAATGGGAATTATTGCTGCGGCTGTAGCGGTTTATATCAAATCTAATCCCAATATCGATTTATCAGCGGGTTGGTTAGATTTGAATGTGGTATTGCCTTCCGAAAAAGACGGCGTTAAAATAGACGGTGTGATGCCGGGATGGATTCCGCTTACTTGTTATACTGTAATTGCTTTAGGTACTTTAAGCGGTGGTTGGAAAATTGTAAAAACTATGGGGTCCAAAATTACCAAAGTAACTGCATTTGAAGGTGTAGTGGCTGAATCAGCCGGAGCGTTAACCTTGTTTTCTACAGAGCACTTCAAAATTCCAGTATCAACTACGCATACTATTACCGGTTCCATTATCGGAGTAGGCGTAACCAAAAGGGTTTCAGCAGTTCGCTGGGGTGTTACGGTTAAGTTGTTGTGGGCTTGGATTTTAACCATTCCTGTTTCAGCAGTTTTAGCCGCCTTAGTCTATTATTTATTGAAACTATTTATCTAAAAAAAGAAAAATTTATAAAAGCCGACTGTTAAGGTTGGCTTTTTTTATAACTAATTTCTAATTATTAAGAAATCGTTTTTTTAACATCAAAAAATTATTAACAACACAACACACTTGAACAATGAAAAAACTATTACTGATTGGTACTTTACTCGTATCAATTTCAATATCCGCACAAATTACAATTGAGCAAACCAAACACGATAACGATATTAAGTTGTCGGCCTTGCCGTACTACAGTTTTGGTAAGGGAATTGGTATGACTTCGCCTGACAGTATCTTTCAACTCAATATTCGCTTTCGCATGCAAAACAGAGCAACGTATATAGATGAAGATGGAGAAGCAGGAGCCTATGATGGTCAAGTACGCCGTTTGCGTTTGCGTTTTGACGGTTACGTGGGGAATCCGAAGTTTTTGTACGCCATCCAACTATCTTTTGCACCGGGCGATGTAGGTGAAGTAAAAGAAGGAGAAAACATCAACATCATTCGAGATGCTGTTGTTTTTTATAGACCGAATAAGAACTGGAATATCAGTTTCGGACAAACCAAATTACCCGGAAATCGCCAACGCGTTAACTCGTCCGGAGGTTTACAGTTAACAGACAGAACCATCAATAATGCTAAATTTACTATTGATCGTGACTTTGGTTTTCAAGTGCACAATATGAATGAGTTTAAAGATAAATTCTCCTACAACTTCAAAGCGGCATTATCCGGTGGAGAAGGTCGTAATCAAACCGGTAAAGCGGATGATGGAATAGCTGTGACCGGAAAAGTAGAGTTGTTTCCGTTGGGTGCTTTCACCAAAGACGGAACTTATTTTGAAGGAGATATTTTACGTGAAAAGAAACCTAAGTTGTTATTGTCCGGGGCTTTTCAACAAAATAACCACGCACAACGTACGCAAGGACAATTGGGTAATGATTTGTTTGAAAGAAGAACCATGAAGTCGGTTTTACTTGATGCTATGTTCAAGTACAACGGTTGGGCCGCTATGATGAGTTATATGTCGAGAACTACCAATGAAAATGCTATCACCGTTAATCCGGAAGATGTTACCGAAAGCAATTATGTGTATGTTGGTAACGGTTTTGATTATCAAGCGAGTTATAATACCAAATCTAACTACGAATTTATCGCCCGTTATTCTATCCAAAATGTTGGTAATGATATCGCTGCCTTAGCGCCTAATGTTCGTGAGTATTCTGTGGGCGTAACCAAATATATTTGGGAACACGCTTTTAAACTACAAGCAGAAGTCAATTATGATAACCTAAACTATTTTGACGGTAGCTCCAAAAACAATTGGTATGTGCGTTTTCAGGTAGAAATAGGAATTTAACATAATAAAATTCGGATATATTAGGAAAGAATCTATTTTTGCGTTTCTATAAAATAATCACAATGAAAAAAATCCTATTACACACCATTTTATTAGTTTCACTTCCAACCTTTGCTCAGCAAATAGGTAATGGAATGTCAATTATCACCGCAAAACAACGCCTTGATCTTTCCAAAGGCTATGAAGTTGATGACAAAAGCATAGAAGGAAGTCCTTATTTTACAACAACATTTTTACCCGCTACTGTTACCGGTTATGAAGGTATGTTTTTACTTCGATATAATGCTTACAAAGATGAGATGGAATTCCAAAGTGAAGGTAAAATCCTTTTTGTGATAAAATCAGACAGTATGGAGGTTAATTTTACCAACAGCAATAAAAAGTACAAATACGCACTATACAACTCAGACAAAGGAAATGTCAAAGGTTTTTTGGTGTCTATCGCTACCGGAAAAAAAGTGTCTTTATTCAAGAGAGAAAAAGTGAAACTGATTCCAAAAGTAGAAGCAGCAAATAGTTATGCCAGTGAAGTTCCGGCTCACTATGAATTTCAGAGAGAAGCCTTTTTTATAAAAAAAGAGGATGGAATTGTACCTTTTCCTAAAAACAAAAAAGAATTGATAAAAATGTTTCCTGACAAAGAGAGCCAGATTGTTGATTTTTTAAAAAACAATAGTGTCTCTTTTTCAAAAGAGTCTGATTTGGTTACTCTTACCACTTTTTTAAATTCAATTTAAACTTACATTATAACCGTTTTGTATTTTTAGTTTTTCTTTGATCAATAGTCAAGAATATTAAATAGAATACTGATATATCGAAAATAACTAAAACCTCTTCGGAGGTTTTTTTATTTTTTTAACGTTTGTTCCGATTCTGATTGGTTAATTTTATCTCAAAATCACATTTTATGAAACTTAAAACTTTATTATTCTTAGCCATGGTATCGAGTCTGATGACTGGTTATGCACAATTGGCAACTGTTGATTACAAAGATGGAGAGCAAAATCTCAGTGGCTTCAGTATTAA
Organism: Bacteroidota bacterium; assembly: GCA_041158485.1. Taxonomy (GTDB): domain Bacteria; phylum Bacteroidota; class Bacteroidia; order Flavobacteriales; family Flavobacteriaceae; genus Flavobacterium. Next base: position 5,059 of record JBEBBH010000134.1, read on the forward strand.
ACCTCAAAACGGACTCAAAGAAAAACCGGGAGTACTCATTTTACCGGCTTGGATGGGCATTGACGAACATTCTAAAGAAAGTGCTGCCGAACTAGCCAAACTTGGCTATTATGCTTTTGTAGCTGATATTTACGGTGTAGACAAACGACCAAAGAATGCCGCTGAAGCCGGAAAAAATGCCGGTTATTACAAACAAAATTTTGCCGATTACCAAAGACGTATTCAGTTGGCTTTAGACCAATTGGTCAAGCTTGGTGCCAATCCGGATAAAATTGTGGTTATGGGTTACTGCTTTGGCGGTACCGGTGCTTTGGAAGCGGCCAGAGGCAACTTAAAAGTGCAAGGTGCTGTTTCTTTTCACGGTGGTTTAGGGAAAGATGCTTCTCGTGCGGCAAACAAAATCAATACTAAGATTCTGGTACTTCATGGTGCCGATGATCCTTATGTTCCCAAAGCTGAAGTTGATGCTTTTCAAGCGGAAATGAAAAGTTCAGGCGCCGATTGGCAAATGGTTTTCTATGCTAATGCCGTTCACGCTTTCACTCATAAAGATGCCGGGAATGACAACAGCAAAGGCGCTGCCTACAATGAATTAGCTGATAAACGTTCGTGGATTGCCTTTAAAGATTTCTTGAAAGAGGTTTTATAAACCAACTTTCTTCAAAAAACGAAGCCCAAAGCAGCAATTGTTTTGGGCTTCGTCATTTCTATAAAATACAAAAGCCGACCTGGAGCGATCGACTTATGCGGTGAGGTGTAACTTCCTTTACGGAATCCTCGTGGCAAATATAAAATTTAATTGTGAATTATGAATTATGAATTGTAAATTATTTTTAAATTCACAATTCACCATTCACCATTCATCATTCATCACTCTTCTGTCCCATCATCATCAAATAGGCTTTCAAAAATTCGTCTAAATTCCCGTTCATCACGCCTTCAACATCGCTGGTTTCATAACTGGTTCTGACGTCTTTGACCAATTTATACGGGTGCATTACATAATTGCGAATTTGCGATCCCCATTCGATTTTCATCTTTCCGGCTTCTATATCGCTACGCATTTCCTGGCGCTTTTTTAACTCAATTTCGTATAACTGCGATTTCAACATTTGCATGGCTCGTTGGCGGTTGTCTTGTTGTGAACGCGTTTCCGAACACTGAATTTGAATCCCGGTTGGTTTGTGAAACAACTGTACTTTGGTCTCTACTTTGTTTACGTTTTGTCCTCCGGCGCCGCTCGAACGCGAGGTAATGATTTCTATATCGGCCGGATTAATTTCAATTTCAATGGTATCATCCGCTAAAGGATATACATAAACGGAAGCAAAAGACGTATGTCGCTTCGCATTACTGTCAAACGGCGAAATACGCACCAATCGATGCACACCATTTTCTCCTTTTAAATACCCAAAAGCAAAATCGCCTTCAATTTCCAAAGTCACCGTTTTAATCCCGGCCACATCGCCTTCTTGAAAGTTCAGTTCTTTCACTTTGTAGCCTTGATTTTCTGCCCACATCAAATACATGCGCATCAACATCGAAGCCCAATCACAACTTTCCGTACCACCGGCACCGGCTGTAATTTGCAAAACGGCACTCAAACTGTCACCTTCGTCCGAAAGCATGTTACGGAATTCCAAATTCTCGATATGTGTATTGGCCAACTCAAACTGATGGTCAAGCTCTTCCTCAGTCGCATCGCCTTCTTTGAAGAATTCGTAAGTAATTTGTAGTTCTTCCGTCAAACTTTCAGCCTTGTTAAAATCTTCCACCCATTTTTTCTTTGAGCGTAGGTTTTTCACAATAACTTCAGCTTCTTTGGCATTGTTCCAAAAGTCGGGCGCAAAAGTTTTTTCTTCTTCGTTGGTAATTTCAATCAGCTTGGCATCAATGTCAAAGATACCTCCTCAACGCACCAAGGCGTTCTACAATACCTTTTATTTGTTCGGTATTTGTCATAAATAATGTAGTTTTGTGTTTTAAATTTTAGAAGCTGTTTCCCGTCTCGTCATACTGACGAGAGGGCTAGGCTTAATTGCAAAAATAGACTATCTGACTTTCATATGGAAATAAATTTAATCAGCGATACCGTTACCAAACCGTCACCCGAAATGCTGCAAGCCATGTTCAACGCCAAAGTAGGCGACGACGTGTTCAAACAAGATCCTACCGTAAACGCTTTTGAAAAAATGGTAGCCGATTTGTTTGGGATGGAAGCCGCGTTATTTTTTCCCTCCGGAACCATGGCCAACCAAACCGCCATTAAATTAAATACCAATCCCGGCGATCAAATCATTTGCGATAAATGGTCGCACATCCATTTGTATGAAGCCGGTGGCGCTTCTTTCAACAGTGGTGTGAATTTCAATCTACTCGATGGACAGCGCGGTATGATTACGGCTGAACAAGTCGCTGCCGGGATTAATGATCCCGAGTTTTACCACGCGCCCTTATCTAAAATGGTCAGCATAGAAAATACCACTAACAAAGGCGGTGGCGCTTGTTACGACCTCGAAGAATTGCAAAAAATCAAACAAGTTTGTGTTGATAATAACCTTAAATACCACTTAGACGGCGCGCGTTTGTGGAATGCTTTAGTCGCTAAAAAACAGCATCCGAAACAATACGGTGTTTTGTTCGATACCATTTCGGTTTGTTTTTCCAAAGGCCTAGGCGCACCCATTGGTTCTGTCTTGGTGTCCGATGCCGAAACCATGCACAAAGCTTTACGCATTCGAAAAATATTTGGAGGTAACCTGAGACAGTCAGGGTATTTAGCCGCGGCCGGAATTTACGCTTTGCAAAATAACATTACCCGCTTGGAAGACGATCATCGTAGGGCTAAAGAGTTAGGACAACTGTTGCAACAATTGCCTTGGGTTGCCGCTGTGGCACCGACCGAAACCAATATTGTGATTTTTGAAGTCAAAAAACCGCTGACCGAGAAGCAGGTCATCGACACCTTAAAAGCCAAAGGCATTCTCATCAGCTCTATGGGACAAGGTAAATTGCGCATGGTAACGCACCTCGATTACAAGCAAGTATTGCACGAATATGTGTTGGAAAATCTAGGTAAAGTTCAGTTCTAAGTCAAAAACTGTTTTCCTATAGAAATCAAGCCAATAAGCAAAATCAAAATCAGCGAAATCATCCTGAATTTTACTTGCGGTATGTAGGCTAACAATTGCTTACCCACATACGAACCCAACAAACCAATAACAAAAAGAAACGGCACGTAAACCATATCGTGTTGGTGTATAAATCCGTTCTGATAATACACTACGGTTCGGGTTAAGTCAATCATCATATCAATCGCCGCCGAAGTGGCAATAAAAACGCTTTTTTCCAAATTAAATGCCGCCATTGTCAAACCACGTATGGCGCCGCCGGTTCCCAATAATCCCGCAGTAAATCCGGAAAAAACACCTCCCAATGCTGCATTTTTTTTATTCGGAGGAATGATCAAGTCTCTTTTGAGGAGGAAAATCAAACTCATTGCTACAAGAAAGATCCCCAAAAGAATTTCCAACCAATAACCCTGTAAGTTTTTTGATAGAATTCCGCCTAGAATAACAAATAGGGCAGAAGGCAACCCAATGTAAAGCAGTAGTTTTTTATCCAATCCTTGTCGGAACAAAACCATTTTGCTCAGGTTACTCGATAAGTGAAAAACTGCTGTCAATCCGAGTACCGAATGGAAATCGAAATAAAAATTACCAATCGGTACAAAAAATACAGAAGAACCAAAGCCACCGACTGTACCAATAATTTCAGCCAACAAGGCCAAGAGTAGAAAAGGGTAGCTGATGTTCATGCTTATTTAAATAAATCCATGCCCAGAATATTCGGCATGCCTTCTTTGGCAACGGCTGCGAGTTCGGCTTCGTTGATATTAGTCGCTTTTTCGATGGCTTTGTTCAAGACTAAAATCAGGTAATCTTCCAATTGTTCTTTATCTTCTAACAGACTTTCATCAATGCTAATGGAACGGATTTTACGATTAGCGGTAATGGTGACATTCAACAAGTTATCATTGCTTTTTTCGTCTATCAATACGCTGTCTAAACGTTGTTTAGTGGCTTCAATTTTTTGTTGGGTTTCTTTGAGTTTGCCTATCATGTTCATCATGTCTCCAAACATAAGTATTCATTTAAATTAAAGTGCTAAGGTAAACATTACTGTTAATTTCTAAGTGCATAACTTCCGAAGTTTTGTTAAAGTTATGCAGGCATAATACTTATTTTTGTTCATTATAATTATTCGATACTAATGTCAAAATCCATA
>JBEBBH010000135.1:0-6512 GCA_041158485.1 Bacteroidota bacterium
ATGAAAATCGCTCTAGTCCAAACCAATCTCATCTGGGAAAACCCAATCGAAAACCGAAGTCATTTGGCTCAAAAAATTACGGGCTTTATGGAAGAAGTTGATTTGATCGTGTTGCCCGAAATGTTTGCCTCCGGCTTTACCATGAATCCGAAAGCCGTGGCGGAAACCATAACCGGAGAAACCATTGCTTGGCTGCAACATTTGGCCCAAGCCAAAGACTGCGCCATTACCGGCAGTTTGGTGATTGAAGAAGACGGAAAGTATTACAATCGTTTGGTTTTTGTATATCCGAATGGTGAACTTAAAACTTACGATAAACGGCATTTGTTTACCTTGGCCGGCGAGGACAAAGTTTACACTGCCGGAAAAGAAAAATTGATAATAGCGTATAAAGGATTCCGAATTTGTCCGCTCATTTGCTACGACTTGCGCTTTCCGGTATTTGCCCGAAATGTAGAAGATTACGATGTGTTGCTTTACGTAGCCAATTGGCCTAAACCGCGCATCAATGCTTGGGATATCTTACTCAAAGCCCGAGCCGTGGAAAACATGAGTTATGTCATTGGCGTAAACCGAATTGGAATGGACGAAAATGAATTGGAATACATTGGCCATTCGCAAGCCGTTGACTTTTTAGGAAATTATCTTTTGGAACCACAAGAAACTGACGGTGTTTTTATAGTCGAATTGGATAAAGAAAAACTACTCGAAACCCGAAGCAAATTGGCTTTTTTGGAGGATAAAGATCAGTTTAGACTTTTGTAAACAGTTACTATTTCAGGTTAAACGGCTGTTCCACATCCCAATTAGCGCGGACATCAATTTCTTTGGGGAAATAAATGACTTCTTCGGTTTGGCGTTTATCCATAAAACTACCGGTATCCCAAAGCTTATTTTTATTGTCGTCGTAAATGATTCGCAGCACGTATTTGGCCGGTTCGATAGCGTCAAAATTGATGGCATTGCTACCTTCGGAGTATTCGGAGTATTTTACTTTACCGTCTTTATCGGTTAGCTCAATAATGACCGGAAATCGTTTCGCATTCTCCAACACCAACCTCAAATTTCCGTAATCGGATAAATTTTTAGTCGTGGCTTTGTAATTGAGTGTATCATTAACAGTGTCAAAAAAATCAACCATCGCGCCCGGCAACAATTGTATTTTATAGTTTTCTAAAGGTTCTTTTTTGAAGTCTAAAAACAACTTTTGGTTGAATTCGTCGTATTCCGTGGTAAAATCTACCGCCAAAGAATCTTTGTTTTTGATGCTGATTTTAGTTTTATCAAATTTTACCAATGGTGTCGTACTACTCAAAGCGTAGCGTTCGCGGAATGGCAAATTCCCACTGAATTCCGGACTAATTTGCAGCGAATCGGCTTTATTGCTTTTTCCTTTGATGTAAAAATCAGTCTTATAATTATCTTTTTCGACCATCACTTGAAGCGAATCGGCTTTGACCGGTTTCATCCAAATTTGAAGCGAATCTTTCTTCTGCATTTGTGTTACCACAGTCGGGATAATATCATTGCCGTTTTTCACGGTTACTCTGGCGCCTTTGGCTTTACCTTGGTAACCCATTGCCCATCTTTTGTTCGTGATTTGAGTCGGTTTTTCAGCTTTGAACGGCACTGTTTCTTTGAACAATTCGACTTCAAAAATAGTATCGTTCGGTATACTGATGTGTTGTTTTTGAAATCCGATTTTATCCGATTTCGGGTCATACTTGTTGTTGCCGTTATCTTTTAAAGCAACCAACAAATATTTTCCGGCTTTGATATTTTCCAAAGTCACCACTTCCAAACTGTCCAAGGTATTGGTTACATAGCGCGGCGTTTCTTTATAAATGGTGGAGTCGTTGAAAGTTTCGTTGACCTCGTACAACATCACCGAAACAAAATTGTCTGTTTTCAGTTCCAAAGCATCTTTAACTTTGACTTTCAACTGCAATGAATCAATATATGCGCCGGTTGAAAAAACGTATTTGAATTGGGAATACGGATTCGCTTCGTTATTGTCTTCTATACTTTGACCGAAATTAAAACTGTAGGTAGTATTGGGCTGTAAAGTATCTTTAATATTAATCGTTATGGTTTTACTGGCTGTATACGGTAAAATCTCAAGCTGATTTTTCATTGGTGGCGAAACAATCAATTGCTTGCTGACATTTTTCAACTTCACGTACTCGTCGAAAACCAATTTGATTTGCTTGCCGTTAAAATTAGTGGAGAAATTTTTGGGCAAACTCGATTTCAAAACCGGTGCAATCGAGTCTTTATCACCGCCGGTTATGGAGCCGCGTTTGGCGCAACCAATGGTTAAAAAGACCAACAATAAAGCAAAATATTTAAAGTGCGTTTTGAACATAAATCGTTTTTTCAAAGCACAAAATAACAATTATATTTAGTGTGAATGAAATCTTTTGCAGGAAACTTAACAATTAACTGTGCGCCATAGCCATACAGGCGATACTGATTTTGGCTTCGGGGATTTTGAGCAGCGCTTTACTGCAAGCTTCCAGGGTTGAACCGGTTGTCATCACATCATCTATCAACAGGAAATGTTTTCCCGCGTATTGCTCCGAAAATTCGATATCGAATAGCGTTTGACTCAAATCGGCTCTGCCCAAAAGCGATTTTTTCGTTTGGGTTTTGGTGTATAATTTACGTTGCAAAAGGGTTTCGCAGTACGGGATATTCAAATGATCCGACAAAGCCTTCCCAAAAGTCGTTACCTGATTGTAGCCGCGCTCTCGAAATCGTCTTTTGTGCAACGGCACCGGAATGATGTAATCGACGGTTTGCAGTATCGGCACTTGCTGCAATTCGGCCGCAAACCATTCGCCCACCACTGTTCCGACTTCTTGGTTGCCTTTGTATTTGAGTTGGTGCATCATTTCCTGAACGATGCCTTTTTTGTGAAAATAAAACAGCGCGGCGCCAAACTCTAACGGAATGCGACCGTAAAATCTTTGGAAGACTTCGTTTTCAGTCATTGTAAGATGATTGGTCAGCGGAATTTCGTGGCGGCATTGCGTACAAATCACGTTTTCATCGCTTAACAAAATGGTGTGACAGCCGGCGCACGACTTCGGAAAAAATAAATTGAGCAGGTGATTCCACATAAAAAAGTAATTTTCTTACATAAAATTATACATTTTTTCAATTCTAATTGGTTTTAAACCCTTTTTTTATCCGCGCTTTTTATATTTTTGCAGCATTATGGCAAAACAAGAAGATTTATTTAAGAATGTAGTTTCGCACGCTAAAGAGTACGGATTTATTTTTCCGTCGAGCGAAATTTACGATGGATTGAGCGCAGTGTACGATTACGCTCAAAACGGAGTCGAATTAAAAAAGAACATTAGAGAATACTGGTGGAAAGCCATGGTGCAAATGCATGAAAATATTGTCGGTTTAGACGCCGCCATTTTGATGCATCCTACCACTTGGAAAGCTTCGGGTCACGTGGACGCGTTTAACGATCCGCTCATTGACAACAAAGACTCTAAAAAAAGATACCGTGCCGACGTTTTAATTGAGGATTATGCCGAAAAATTAAACCTGAAAGCGAAAAAAGAAATTGAAAAAGCCCGCGAGCGTTTTGGCGCTGCTTTCGACGAAGAGCAATACAAAACCACCAATCCGCGTGTGATGGAATACTTGGCCAAAGAGCGTGAAATTCTGGAAAGAATGGGTCGTTCGTTAGGCACCGGAGATTTGGAAGACGTAAAAGCCTTAATCGAGGAGTTGGAAATTGCCGATCCGGAAACCGGTTCGAGAAACTGGACCGATGTGAAGCAATTCAACTTGATGTTTGGTACCAAATTAGGCGCTTCTGCTGAAAATGCCATGGATTTATACTTGCGTCCGGAAACGGCACAAGGGATTTTTGTGAACTTCTTGAACGTGCAAAAAACGGGCAGAATGAAAGTACCGTTTGGTATTGCCCAAACCGGAAAAGCTTTCAGAAACGAGATTGTAGCCCGTCAGTTCATCTTCCGTATGCGTGAATTTGAACAAATGGAGATGCAGTTTTTCGTAAAACCGGGTGAAGAAATGAAGTGGTACGAGTATTGGAAACAAACCCGTTTGAATTGGCATTTATCGCTTGGATTAGGTGCAGCAAACTACCGTTTCCACGACCACGAAAAATTAGCGCATTACGCCAATGCTGCTGCCGATATTGAGTTCAATTTCCCTTTTGGTTTCAAAGAATTAGAAGGTATTCACTCGAGAACAGATTTCGATTTGAAAGCACACGAACAATATTCCGGTAAAAAATTACAATATTTTGACACTGAGACCAATTCGAATTATGTGCCTTATGTAGTAGAAACTTCGGTTGGTTTAGACCGTATGTTCTTGGCTGTTTTTGCTACCGCTTTAAAAGAAGAAACGTTAGAAGACGGTTCAACTAGAACAGTATTGCGTTTACCTTCTGTTTTAGCGCCTACCAAAGCAGCGGTTTTACCTTTGGTGAAAAAAGACGGTTTACCGGAAGTGGCCAAAAAAATCATCGACGATTTGAAATGGGATTTCAATGTAGCCTATGACGAAAAAGACGCCGTTGGTCGTCGTTACAGAAGACAAGATGCCTTGGGAACACCGTTCTGTATTACGGTCGATCACCAAACTTTGGAAGACGAAACCGTAACCATTCGTCACCGCGATTCTATGCAACAAGATCGCGTAAAAATTGCCGAATTGAGAGCCATCATCAACAACGAAGTTTCAATGAGAAACTGGTTGATGAAGATGTAACTCCTATCTTATACCTCCGAATTTATCGGAATCCAAAATCCCAAACATTAAACTGTTTGGGATTTTTATTTTTGTAAGAATTATACTTGAATAAAATTCACATATTAACAGTTTGGGCGATTCTGTCAACAATTTGAAATTCTCCTAAATTGAACCTATAATTTCGTTACAACGAAAATTGGCTCTTTTGGTCGGTTTTATTTTTGTGTTTTATTTTTAAGATACATATTTAGTGTAACAACAAAGTTTCCCCAAAACTACCTGTTAATTTAATCAGAAAATGCTGTCCCAAAATCAACGGATAAGCGTTAATGAGCCATACTTATATCATTATTGATGACAGTCAAGACGATGTCGTGAAAACCCAAGCTATTGCTGAACGTTTTCGCAACCTATCGTTCGTGGCTTCCGCTAATAACTATGACGATGGTGTGAATTTGATTTTGGAGCACCAACCACGATTGGTTTTTCTGGAAATCGATCCTTCCGATAAGAAAAGCAATTTGTCTTTAGCGCTGATCAATGAACTCTACCGTTATTTGACTGTAGTTCCGAAAATCATCGTTACCACTTCCAAAAAAGAACTGGCTTACGACGCTTTGAAATATGAAGTAGTCGACTATTTGCTGAAGCCATTAGACATCAACGATTTCAGAAAAGCCATCCTTAAGTTTGACCGCGCCATTAAATCGGATTTGCCGCATATGGAAGTCAAAAATCCGGCCGCTACTTTTGAAGTGTTAGACGAAACGCTGACAGAAGAAGTGCAAACCGAGGAACATGATGTGGAAATCAAAACCGTTCCGGCCACAACAGACAGTACAGTTACAGTTCAGCAACCACAATCACTTATCATCTGTATTAAATCTTACGGCGATTACCGTTATATCGACTCGGAAGACATTTTGTATTTTGAGGCTGATAACAACTCGACCGACATTCATTTGAACAACGGCGAAATGATTACGGCTTTCAAAACCTTGAAGCATTTTGAAACCGTTTTACCGGAATCGCAATTCTTGAGAATCCACAACAGCTACATCATCAATGTGAATCAGGTTTCCCGAATCCACACCGGAAATACCGTTTGTTATATTAAAAACTCAACCACTAAATTACCGTTCTCTAAATCGTATAAAGACAACGTTGATTTGATTATCAACAGAATAGCCGGCGGAAATTATTTGGAAATATAGCAGAAAAGTATTACGTTTACTAAAAATCTGATTGTAATGGAAGTAAACGTATTAATGATTGATGACCACAAACTCATCATTGAGGGCTACAAATCTATTTTATCTTTCAACCCGCATGGCTATGAAATAAAGACCAAGCAAGCTTTGTGTTGTGAAAGTGCTTACGAACTGATAACGACCACCACAGACCATTTTGACTTGGTTACCATCGATTACACTATGCCGGCTTATCCGGAAAAAGGCATCCAAAACGGTAGCGATTTGATTCCGCTCATTAAAAAACATTTACCGGACAGCAAGATTATGATGTTGACCACGCATTCAGAATCACTGTTGTTGTATAGTATTTTAAAGAATCATAATCCGGACGGCTTTTTGGTCAAAAGTGATTTTGATGCCTTTGATTTAACAGAAGCCTTTCATACCGTATTACAAGGAGAGCAATACCACAGCAGTACTATTGCCCATTTGAACAAACAATTGGAAGAAAAAGTAAAATTGTTGGATTTTTACAATCGTCAAATTATTTTGCTTTTGAATCGCGGTATTAAAACT
>JBEBBH010000136.1:0-6019 GCA_041158485.1 Bacteroidota bacterium
ATATCTACTGTAAAGTTACCACCGGCTACATTTTTACCTTTAAAAATCAACATTCCTTCTTGGAAATTAATGGTTCCGCTGTGCTCTCCGGTTACTTTTTTACCAACCCAATTGATGGTACTTTTTTCTACATTAATTTTTTTGTTTTGTGCTGTAGCAGATGAAACACCGAAAGCTACAAATAGGGCAAGGGCAATAGTTTTTAAATTTTTCATTGTAATTAAATTTTAGTTATTGATTATAAATTGATAAATAATTCTTGTTCTGATTTGCGTACTTTGGCATAGCTTTGAGTAGCGTCGTCTGAGTGACGGTAACCGATAGGGGCAATTAGACTGGCTTGTAAACCTCTTTCATTTAAACCTAAAATTTCATTTACTTTTTCCGGTTCAAAACCTTCCATTGGCGTAACGTCAATGTTTAACTCGGCTGCAGCATTCAATAAGTTGCCTAAAGCAATATAGGTTTGTTTGGAAGTCCAAATGTTTCTTTGTTCTACCGGTAGGGTACTGATTTTCGATTTCATGAAGTCGCCATATCCTTGTAAAGCGTCTAATGGTAAGCCTCTGGTTTCGGCCATATTATTTAAGTAAGCATCAATTTCAGCATCACCAATGTTAGTAACGTTGGCAAACACCAATACATGAGAAGCGTCAACAATTTGAGCTTGTCCCCAAGCGGCCGGTTGTAATTGAGCTCTCAATTCCGGATCTTCTACCAAAATAACTTGGTAAGGTTGTAAACCGTATGAAGAAGCGCTCAATCGGATAGCCTCTTTTAGGATTTGTAAATCGGCATCTGACACTTTTTTAGTAGCATCAAATTTTTTGGTGGCGTAACGCCAATTGGCATTTTTTATAAAGTTACTCATAGCAATATGGAATTAAATTAAAGTTCTGTATTTTTCTAATAATGTATTCAATAGGGTTATTTCATCTTCGGTAAGGTTGTTGGCAAATAGCTTTTCGTGCTCGTCTACTTTCGGATCCAATTCGGTTAGTAAGTCTAAGCCTTTTTGAGTAATCAGGACTTCTATTTTACGGCGGTTATCCGGACATACATTACGCGTTACCAAGTCCTTTAATAAGAGTTTATCAATCAATCGGGTAGTGTTGCTGTTTTTGGCTAACATGCGTTCTTGGATAATGCACATATTGGCAGGATTCCCTTTTTGCCCTCTTAAAATGCGCAATACATTGTATTGTTCGCCTGACAAATCATAAGGTTTCAGAATTTCGTTGAACTTGTCATTAACCACATTTTGGGTGTACATGACATTTAAAATCACCTTTTTGGCATCTTTCAACGCTACGTTTGATTTTATAACTTCCTCGATTTTCATAATTACTATTACAATATTTGTAGGTACAAATGTAAAAACATTTTTATTTGTATATACAAATGTTTTGTTATTTTTTTGTTAATTTTTAAAAACACCCGAAGGAATAGGCTGGAAATGGTTTTTGACCAACCAAGAAATACTTTATCTTTGTTAGGTTAATATTTTTACCATGATGAATTTATCACAACAAGATTGGAAAGCGCAATTGGATCGTGATCACGATGCCGTTATTTTAGATGTCAGAACAGCAGAAGAATGTAGCGAAGGATACATTCCGAAAGCCATCAATATTGATATATACAAAGGACAAGGCTTTATTTATGCAGTAGACGAATTGGACAAATCCAAAAACTACTATGTGTATTGCAAAGCCGGAGGGCGCAGCGCACAAGCTTGTCAGATTATGAATCAAATGGGTTTTGAAAACACCTACAACTTAGAAGGTGGTTTTATGAATTGGAAAGGTGATGTCGCTTTTTCAAACGAAGACTAACCCATGAACATCCCGGCTTCAAACAAACCCAGAGTGGTAATCATCGGCGGCGGTTTTGCCGGTTTAGCCTTGGCCAAGAAACTCAAGAACAAAAACGTTCAAGTGGTTTTATTGGACAAACACAATTACCATACTTTTCAACCATTGTTGTATCAGGTTGCCACCGGAGGTCTGGAAGCCGGATCTATTGCTTATCCGATTCGAAAGGTGATTCAGGAATACCCTGATTTTTATTTCAGGCTGACCACCATTAAAGAAATTGATACACAAGAAAAGAAAGTCATCTCTGAAATAGGCGATTTGCACTACGACTATTTGGTGATTGCCACCGGTTCCAAAACCAATTATTTCGGGAATAAAGAGATTGAGCGCAACGCCATGTCGATGAAAACCATTCCGCAATCATTAAACATTCGCAGTTTGATTTTGGAAAATTTCGAACAAGCTGTTTTGCAACGGGAAGATAGCGAAAAGCGTTTGCTCATGAACTTCGTATTGGTTGGTGGCGGACCAACCGGCGTGGAATTAGCCGGTGCTTTAGCCGAAATGAAAAAAGCCATATTGCAAAAAGATTACCCCGATTTAGACATCTCTAAAATGGAAATCAACCTAATCCAAAGCAGCGACCGAATTTTGAACACCATGAGTGAAAAATCATCGGCCGCTTCCGAAGCCTTTTTAAACGGTTTGGGCGTGAAAGTTTGGAAGAATGTGCGAGTGACTAATTACGACGGTCGGACAGTTACAACCAATTCCGATCTAACTTTTGAAACCGCAACCGTAATTTGGACTGCCGGAGTACAAGGTGCTGCCATTCGAGGTTTAAAAGCAGAAGCTTTGCTGGAAAAAGTAGAGCGCATCAGGGTAAACGAATTCAACCAAGTGAAAGGATACGAAGATATTTTTGCCATAGGCGATATCGCACTGATGGAATCACCCGAATATCCGCAAGGTCATCCTATGATGGCTCAGCCGGCCATTCAGCAAGGCCAACTTCTCGGAGACAATTTAATCCGATTGATTGGTGGCCGAATCATGACACCTTTTCAATACCACGACAAAGGTTCGATGGCAACTATCGGCAGGAATTTGGCCGTAGTAGATTTGCCCAAATACCATTTTAACGGCATTTTTGCCTGGTTTGTTTGGATGTTTGTGCATCTGTTTTCATTAATCGGTTTTAAAAACAAAGCGGTAGTATTTATGAATTGGGTGTACAATTACATTCGTTTTGACCGCGAAGGCAGATTAATAGTTCGTCCGTACAAGAAAAGAAGTTTTACCACCTTTACCAGCGATGAAATCTAACCATGAAGAAACTTCTTTTATTACTTGCGGCTGTAGTTTTATTTTCCTGTAAATCGTCTTATTTAAGTGCGAAAAAATCAGCGGTATTACTCGATATCAATCAAGAAAAGGACGACAATGTTTTTGTCAATCTGAAAAACTACAGCAACGATTTTGTCTTCGATATGAAATACGCTACGCCGGATAATTTTCTTAAAGAGCAAGTTTATCCATGCGACGAGTGTTTTCTCAGAGTAAAAACTATAAAGGCGTTATTGCAAGCCAACCAAGCGTTTATAGAGAAAGGTTATCGCATTAAATTATACGATTGTTATCGACCGTTGGCTATACAGAAAAAGATGTGGAAAATTGTGCCGAATCCGACTTATGTAGCCAATCCGAAAAAAGGTTCCATACACAACAAAGGCGGCGCTGTTGACATTACATTGGTAGATTCGTCCGGAGTAGAGTTGGCAATGGGCACCGGTTTTGATTTTTTCGGCCCAGAGGCTGGGCATAATTATACCAATCTTACTACTGAAATTTTAGCCAACAGACAATTGTTAAAAAGCATAATGCTGCAAAATAATTTCAAATCATTCGATTCGGAGTGGTGGCATTACAATTTGAACAACAGTTCAGCTGATGAGGTTTCTAATTTAAAATGGCGTTGCGAAGATTAGTTTTCGATGCATTTTAAGTTATGGATGAAATAGTTTTCAGGCTCGTATTTCATTTTGTCCATTTCTGCCACCAATTCTGTTCTGAACGGGTAATCTACCGTTTCTCCTGCAAATCTTACCCGCATAAAAGTAACGGGTGATATCCTTAAATCCTCGTAGTTTTCTCTGGCAAATACAAAGCTTCCGGTCATAACCCGATTGTTGATATTGCCTTCGCCCACAACCAATGTACCGCAAGTATCGGCGCCGGCATGTAATAAGGTTACAATTTTACCATTGCTCAATTGCAAGTAAATTTTCGAGTTATTATCGAAACAAGCGGCTTTAATAAACTCTTGGCTTCTCTGTAAAAATTGCGCTTCTAATCCCAACACACCATTGTTATTGGTGAGTGAAAAAAAGATATCGGTTGAGTTTCCGGCAAAACTGCGTTCAAAAACAATATAGGCTTTGGTGGATTTAAAAGTACCTAAACTGTCGGCGATATTTTGGTCTATTTCGCAAGGTTTTTGAGCAAAAGCGGTAAAATTGAAAAGCAGTAGTATGGCAAAAAACAATCGTTTCATATCTCGTTTATAATTTGCTGCAAAGTAAAACTATTTTGTGGTTATTCACATCAGTGGTAAAAAAACTATAACAATTTCCTCCGTCGTTAATTTTCCACTTTTTGCGAATGTTCTCTACTGTATCCGGAAAATTTCTAACAGTGATGTTTGCCTTTTGGTTGACTAATGGTTTCATCGCTGCTTTATTGTATGGCACAACTTGGTCGATGGTAAACACCCTGCCCGGAAATTCAATTAAGTTATCTGATGTATATAAATGCGAATGCGGATGTAGTTTTTTGAGTTTGAATTGTGCTGAAATCCAATCAAATCCTCCCGATTTCATAATCGCGGCATTAGGTTCATACAAATAGGTTTCAGGTTCACCATATTCGGCTACGGCAACCGAATCCCATTCGAAAGTAAAAGTTACTGTTTTATCTTTGGTAAGGTTAATAGCTGTGATTGTAGGGTTTCCAATCCAATCTTTTTCAATTAACCACAACAATTCTTTGACTTCGTTCTCGAGCGCCACGATGTGTATGGCTTTTACATTTCGCAATTCACTTAAACCGGCCGTAATATCTAAGATTGGCGCAGTTTTTATCATTATGTTTGAGGAAAAACGAAAGTAAAAGTCGAGTTGTTCCGGTACGTTTGGCAAGCAATCCTTTAGCATAAAAACTTTGCCTTTGGTTTCGTTTCTTCGCGACGGATCAATGTATAGCCAATCGAATGACTTATTCAGTTTTGCTAAAGTAACTTCGCTATCCCCTGAAATACATTCGATATTAGAAACGCCGAGTTGCTCAAAATTATGCTGTACAATCTCGGATAAATCGGTGTCAATTTCACAATGGGTTACATATTGGAACCGTTTGGCAAAGAAAAAATCATCAACGCCAAAACCACCACTTAGGTCAAGTAAAGCGTTCCCTGTAATTAAATCCGATTTGTAACGGGCTGTTTTTTCAGAAGAGGTTTGCTCTACAGAAACCTTACTCGGATAATAAATATTCGGCGTTTGAAACCAGCTGGGCAATTTGGTTGCTGCTTTTTGTTTGGCGGCAATTTGGTGTAATATCAAGTTCCAATTGGCTTCCGGAAACGGATTTTTTTGCAAAGCCAATTGGGTAATGTTTGCCGAAATGTTTTGGTTGATGAAGTCTTGAACAACCTGCGTCAGTATGGAGTGATCCATGCTAAATATCTTTGGTGAGCAATTGGACAATTTTATTTTCGGGATAAAACTCTTTGCCAATGACTTTCAATATGGTGTAAAGTGGTATGGCGATAATCATTCCGATGATGCCAAAGAGATAACCGACTATTAAAACAATTAGAAAAATTTCCAATGGATGCGAACTCACACTTTTGGAAAAAATTAGCGGAGAAGTCACATTGTTGTCAATCAATTGCACTATCCAAAAGCCTATCATAACATAAATGGTCAGTGGCAGCATTTGGGTTTGAAAATCACTGCCTAAATTGCCAAGCATGGTTAAAATCGCTGCAATTACGGAGGCAATTAGCGGTCCGATGTAAGGAATGATGTTCAAAACAGCACATAAAAAAGCAATCACTACAGCATTTTGAACTCCGAAAATTAATAGTACAATAAGGTACAACACAAAAACAATGGAAAGTTGGATTAACAGTCCGATAAAGT
>JBEBBH010000137.1:0-3283 GCA_041158485.1 Bacteroidota bacterium
TTCCCGCCGTGATCGGAATTACGACACCAGGAAATAAAACGGTATTGCGCAAGGGTAAAATAGGCAGTGAATTAGGCAACTCTTCTTTGTTCATTTCCTCTTCGTCTTCCGGTGTTAGTAACGGAATCAAATCGGTTTCGGCATCGAACTCCTGCAATGACAGATTGTCTAGTGTTAATATATTATGGTTTCGCATGTGGCGTTTAATTTAGTCAAATTGACATTAAAAAAATAATGATACACAAAGGTAAAACATCTTTAAGTAGTTGAAAATTAATCGTCATGGATTAACATATCATTAATACCAAAAACGACTGATTAACCGGAAAGATACTCTACTGCTGTGACAAGTCAATGACTATGCCACAAAAAAAATCCGCCAAATTGACGGACTTTATGATTTATCTTGGTAATAATTAATTCAAAATAAAAGACATCAACTCATTAGTAGTTGTACTTCCTTCTGAAACATTAACGGCTTTAACCGGCCCAACATCCTTAGCAAACCAATAATCAGAATTTACAACGGTTGGCGTTGGCAATCCGGGGAAAGTGGTCGATTGGCTTATTCTCAATTTAATCACGTTAGTATAACTGTTACCATTGACTGTTATTGTTCCTCCCGTTTCCACTATGGTACCGGTATAATTTGTAGTTTGTGTAATATCCGGAATTTGTGGGTCGCTATAATTAGTTGTTTGTGTGTAAACACCATTCCAAGTTTGACCTACACTGAGGTAATCCTTCAAAATTACATATTCATAACCCGTCATCGTAGCGGTTAAATTATTACCTAAATTTATATTCAAATCATCCATTCTGATGTAATAATCGCCTGAATTTTTTCTCAGTCTTGTTGTAGCTGAACCCAAAGTCCCCATAGAACCTTGTCCGAATAAAGTATCGAATGTATAGTAAGTACTTCCGCCAATGCTATTGATAGAAATCATTTTCATTGGTGGTTGTTGTACGCCATCCAACTTAAAAACCCATTGATTATTCAATGCGGCCGGCCAATAATCTCCGGTAGAAGTTCCTCCACCACCGTTATTGCCTCCGCCATTATTGCCACCTCCGTTGTTGTTGCCGTTGTTTAATTCAATACTACTGTCGATCGGTTCATTATCACAAGAAGTAAAGGTAAAGGCAGTAACAATTAAAAAAAGCCCAACTAATAGTTTTATGTTTTTCATTTTTAATTATGGAGTTTATTGCTTGGTGTAAATAAGTGATATGTCGCAGGTTAAATAGACCGGCGCTCCTGTGGTTAGTTCTGTCCCTACAACAGCACCATCGTTTATGGTATAAACTAAGGTGTTACCAACAACGTTAAAATTGTCTGTCATAACATCACCCGTTTCAGGATCTGTATAAGTCAGCGACAGTATATTTCCTGAAAGTGACCAAGTTCCTGATAAGTCAGGGTCTGTAAAACAAGTTATTGTTTCAACTGTTTCTCCGGTGACTGCATCAACTTGAATATCAATATCTGTTCCTTTAGAATCTGAAACAAAAGTATTATTAGCATTTAGTGTTAAGAACATATCGTTCATACAAGCCGTTTCATTCATCTGATTTACAGAAGCTGTACCATCATTGTTTAAGTCTGTTGGAACGGAGGTATTAAAAGCAGTAAGTCTGTAAGTCCCGGCGACCGTTCCACCCGTATTGTTTACGGCTGCAACATTTATTGGTCCGACCCAACTGCTGAATTCAGTAGCAGTACATTTGGATCTGACATAAAAGTCATAACCACCTGTGGTTGCAATATCGGTGATTTCTTTGGTTAGAGTTGTTGAGGCTACTGTAATTCCATTGCCAAGCGGAAATCCGGTTGTACCGTATTGTATCTCCCAAGAAGTTTCTGTTCCCCCGGCTGCCCAAGCTACATTCACAGTTGTATTTTGAGTAGCGTTTCTGGAAGCCGTTAAATTGGTTGGATTTCCACAGTTCGGATTCACAACTGCCTGAACCATTACCGGTCCAACCCATTGGCTGCTCTCTTCTGCAGAACAGTTTGATTTTACGTAAAAACTATAACTGTTACCTGAATTCAAACCTGTTATGGTAGCAGAATTGGTAGGTGATACTATTGTTGTTCCTGTTCCTAATGCAAATCCTTGAACGCCGTATTCAATCGTCCAAGAAGTTTCATTGCCACCCGGTGACCATGTTAAATTAACAATTGAATTGTTGACAAAATCACTAACCTGAAGAGATGATGGCTCATTACAAGTATTTATATTAATGGCCGGATCTATGGGTTCATTTTCACAAGAAGTAAATGTAAAAGCCGTAAAAATTAAGAATATCCCGATTAGATATTTTATGTTTTTCATTTTGATTGGGTAAATTTTTTTCAAATATAATTGATTTATTTATTTCTCAAGGCATTTTTAGGTACTCTGAACAACAGAATTAAGCCAATGATGAAAAAAGCGCCTAAAAACACTATGGCATTACGCATACTACCAGTGATTTGATCAATGATACCGTAGATTGACATTCCGATTACAATACCGACTTTCTCAGTCACATCGTAAAAACTAAAGAACGAAGTAGTGTCTTTGGTTTCGGGCAATAGTTTCGAATAAGTAGAACGAGCCAACGATTGTATGCCGCCCATAACCAAACCTACAAAACCGGCTGTAGTATAAAATTCTACCGGTGTTTCCACAAAGTAGGCAAAGGCACAAAGTACCGCCCAAAACGCATTCAGAAAAATTAAAACATTTAAATTTCCGAATTTAGCAGAAGCTCTGGAAGTTAAAAAAGCGCCCAAAACCGCCACCAATTGAATGACCAAGATACTAATGATTAAACCCATCGTTTTCTGTTCCGGAGATTCCCAAGCAATTTCAGTAGCTCCGAAATAAGTCGCCACCAACATCACCGTTTGTACTGCCATAATAAAGACAAAATAGCTGTACAAATAGCGCTTCAATGCCAAGTTTTCTTGTAATTGTTGCCAAACCAACTTCAATTCGCGAAATCCTTTAAAAATAAAATCCTTGCTCAATTTTACATTATTACGCGTTCCTTTCGGCAAATAATAATAAGTAATATGGCTAAAGCCAATCCACCAAACACCTACCGTCACAAAAGAGATACGCATGGCTTCCATAGCATCAGAAATAAAAAAAGTATCCGGAAACATTACCATAGCCAAATTAAAAATCAGCAAAAGCGTGCTTCCCAGGTATCCCATTGAAAAACCTCTGGCACTCACTCGGTCTTGTTGCTCAGGAAAGGCTATATCCGGTAAATACGAATTGTAAAAAAC
>JBEBBH010000138.1:0-3385 GCA_041158485.1 Bacteroidota bacterium
CGGTTTCAAAAATGCCTTCTTCGGTAGCGAAGGTTTTTTTAATGGTACCTTTTTTGTTTTTGGTAAAGACGATAAGTTCTTGGTCTTTTAACAACTCGTCGGCAATTTCCACGGCTTTTTCCAAATAACCGCCGCCATTGTCGCGCAAATCGATGACCAAAGTGTTGATGCCTTGCCTTTTGAGTTGTTCTAAGCCTTCACGGAATTCGGTATAAGTGTTTTCGGCAAAGCGATTAATTTTGATGTAGCCCGTGTTTTTGTTGAGTTTTAAATAGGTGTCAACACTTTTAATCGGAACCACATCGCGAACCACGGGAATTTTAAGTTTCTTCCCGGTATTTTTTCGGTAAACCGTAAGCAAAACGGTCGAGCCTTCTTCGCCTTTGAGTTTGTTGAACAAGCTGTCAGTTGGCAATTTTCGCCCAAAGAGTTTTGATTTGTCGGCATACAAAATTCGGTCGCCTGCCAGTATTCCTGCCTTTTCGGCCGGACCGTTTTCCAGGGGACGAACAACCGTTACAGTGTCTTTGTACATGTAAAAATTTACGCCGATGCCTACGAAATCGCCACGCATGAGTTCGGCCTCGCTAGATTGTTCGCTGGGCGGAATGTAAACCGAATGCGGATCGAGATTGGCCAAAATGCTGTTTACCGTTAAGTCGACTATGGAATCCGAATTCACATGGTCTACATATTCATCGTCGATAAAGTCGATGAGCTTGTCTATTTTGGCTTTTCGAGCATTGGCTTTGGATAAAGATCGTTCCGGAAAATTGAGCATGCCGCCAATGACTATGCCTAAGGCAACGCAAGAGAACAGTAAAAGCGGCAAGTATTTTTCCTTTGATTTCATGAGCGAAAGAAATGGTACAGTTGGTTAATCCAGATCGTCAATTTTGGTGACTTCCACGCCGGCTTTTCTCAGGAAATCCAAACCAGATTCGTCGCGGTAACCGTTGTGGTAGACTACGCGTTTGATACCCGATTGGTGGATTAATTTGCTGCATTCTTTACAAGGTGAAAGCGTGATGTAAAGCGTAGCATTTTCACAACTTTGGGTAGAACGGGCTACTTTGGAAATGGCATTGGCCTCGGCGTGTAAGACGTACCATTTGGTTAAGCCTTCGTTGTCTTCGCAGCAATTTTCAAAACCGGAAGGCGTTCCGTTGTAGCCGTCGGAAATAATCATGCGGTCGCGAACAATAATCGCACCAACTTGTTTGCGTTTGCAGTAGGAGAGTTTGCTCCATTCGGCGGCAATTCGGAGGTAAGCGATGTCGTATTTTTGTTGTTTCTTTTCTTTCATTTCCAGAAGTTCAAATGGTTTCCCTTGTAGCCCCGATAAACGTGGAAATCCTTTTTAAATGGGAACCATTTGAAAAGATTGGAACAGTTAGCGGGAAAATGGATAGCAAATATACCCAAACCTTTAGCTCCAAAACAATTTATTTAACCCAAATTTCACTTTGCATAATCATGGGAATTACCACGCCGGCAATAAAAGCAGAGATGATCAAAATCCAGTCGCGTTTGGAGAATTTGAGCAAGGTTTGCACCACATATGCCAGCAATAAAGCGGCGACAACCACGATGATTTGGGCGACTTCTATCCCTAAAGCAAATTCAAAAAGCGGTGCTAATTTATCGGTAGGTTTGCCGGTTAAAATGCTATTGAAGTAGTTGGAAAAGCCCAAACCGTGTATGATTCCGAAGAAAACAGTTATAATACCGGTTACGGTAGTGCTGTCTTTTTTAGCCGATTTCCCTAAGATGATGATGTTGTAGAGTGCCGTAATTAAAATGGTAATCGGAATGAGGAATTCAACAACTTCCGCTTTAATGCTTAGGATGTTGAAAACCGATAAAAAAAGCGCTACGGTATGGCCTAACGTAAAAAGTGAAACTAAGATTAAAATGCGTTTCCAAGATTTGAATTCATACGGAACGGTAAGCGCCATAAGGAATAAGACATGGTCGTAAGCTTTAATGTCGAGCACATGTTGTAATCCGATATTAAAGTATATCCAGAAATCTGACATGGTAGTGATAGGTTGTTAGTGAGGTAAACTTACGATTAATTTTAATTGTCGTTTCAAAATAAATCCAAAAATCGATAAAAAACATTTGTTGAATTGGTTTTCTAAAACAGGAAATTGGATTATATTTGCCGTATTAAAACCTATACCATTATGTCTATTTCAGATTTATTTGACAGCGAGTTTAAAAGCAGAAATAAGGGTCATTTTTCCGCTATCGTACGTGTGGCTACTGCCGACGGCGATTTGAGCAAAGAGGAAAAAGAGTTCTTAGATAAATTGGCTGTTCGTTTAGAAATATCGCCGGCAGAATATGAAGAAATTCTGGAAAACCCGCTTAAATACCCAATCAATCCGCCATATTTACACGTACAACGTTTAGAGCGTTTATACGATTTGTCGCGTATGGTTTATGCTGATCACATCCTCGGACCGAAACAAAAAGAAATCTTGACCAAATTTGCTTTGGCTTTAGGATTTACGCCGGGGAATGTACCTTACATTGTTGACAAAGCGTTATCGCTTTTGGTGATGAATGTGGATTCGGATACTTTTGTCTACGAAATGACTCACATGAATAAATAACAAAAAACCCTGAACACTCAGGGTTTTTTGTTACGACAAACTAAAGTTCGTTTACCTGACTGCCACCGGCAGTCCTCCTCTTATTATCAAATGTCTACGAAATGACTCACATGAATAAATAACAACTTATTCAAATAAAAAGAGAAGCCTGAACATAATTCAGGCTTCTCTTTTTTACTCAGCTGCTCAGCTACTCAGCTACTCAGTCACTTAAACATACTTCGCCATAAACTCCTCCGCTTTTTCCACCATATTGTAACTGCCGCAAAAGAACGGTACGCGTTGGTGTAACTCGGTAGGTTGAATTTCCATGATGCGTCCAAAACCGTTGGAGGCTTTACCGCCGGCTTGTTCGGCTATGAACGCCATTGGGTTGCATTCGTATAACAAACGCAATTTTCCGTTAGGCGATTTGGAACTGGTAGGATAAATGTAAATACCGCCTTTGATCATGTTGCGGTGAATGTCGGACACCAAACTGCCTATGTAACGGGAAGTATAAGGGCGGTCGCCTTCTTCCAGCTGGCAGTATTTGATGTAATCTTTTACACCTTGCGGGAAATGCACATAATTGCCTTCATTAATAGAGTAAATGTTCCCGTCTTTAGCAAATTGCATATTCGGATGCGATAAGTAAAATGTACCGATGGCCGGATTTAATGTAAATCCGTTTACGCCGTGACCGGTAGTGTACACCAACATGGTTGAGGTGCCGTAAATCACATAACCTGCCGCAACTTGTTGGGTTCCGGGTTGTAAAAAAT
>JBEBBH010000139.1:0-3088 GCA_041158485.1 Bacteroidota bacterium
CAGCGAAAACGAATTAATTAACGCTAAAGTAGAAGTCAACCGCATCGTTGCCGAATACAACGAAAAAGAGCAAAAAGCCAAAAGTGACCGATTTACCGCTTTGAGCAGTCAATACGATACCGAAGCGAAAGTCAACAAACTGAAAAAACAGTACACCAATTACCAAATCCGAAACGGCATGTATTACATCAAAGCGCCGCAAAGTGGTTATGTAAACCGTGCCTTGCAGTCGGGTATCGGTGAAACCATTAAAGAAGGCACTCAAATTGTAAGCATCATGCCGGCCAAATACGACATCGCCGTAGAAACTTTTGTATCGGCTACTGATTTGCCTTTATTGCACAAAGGTGAAAAAGTGCGAATTTGGTTCGACGGTTGGCCTACCATTGTATTCTCGGGCTGGCCGAACTTATCTTACGGAACTTTCGGCGGTAAAATTGTAGCCATCGAAAACTTCATCAGCGACAACGGTAAATTCAGAGTTTTGATTGCGCCGGATGAAAACGAAGAAGCGTGGCCGAAACAAATCAGCATCGGTTCGGGTGCGCAGACCTTAGCACTACTCGACAATGTTCCGGTTTGGTTTGAGATTTGGCGTACGCTGAACGGATTTCCGCCAAATTATTACCAACCTAAAAACAGCACTCAAAAAGACAAAAAATAATGAAATCGATTCTATCCCTTTTTTTATTGCTCGGATTTTCGGTTTGGAGTCAAAACACTTCCAAAGAACTTACCTATAATGAGTTTTTGGGTTTTGTAAAAAAATACCATCCATTGGTCAAAAGCGCCAACTTAGAAATCAATCAGGCACAAGCCAATTTGATGATGGCGCGCGGTGGTTTCGACCCAAAATTTGAAGTTGATTTTGAACAAAAGAAATTCAAAGACAACCAATACTATTCAATTTTAAACAGCAGTTTCAAAATCCCGACTTGGTATGGCGTTGAAATCAAAGCCGGATTTGACAACAACGAAGGCATTTACCTCAACCCCGAAAACACTGTTCCTAACCAAGGATTGACTTCTCTGGGAATTTCGGTTCCACTCGGACAAGGTTTGTTTATCAACCAACGCATGGCCGATTTGCGAAAAGCTAAAATCCAGGTAAAGTTGAGCCAAGCCGAAAGAAATTTAATGGCGGTGGCAGTTTTGTACGATGCTTCGGTGGCGTATTTCAATTGGAAACGAAACTACAACGAAGTCACATTATATCAAACCTATCTCAACAATGCCAATATCCGCTATCAAGGCATCGCCAAGTCGATTGAACAAGGTGACAAACCCGCCATCGACAGCGTTGAAGCCGGCATAATCGTGAGAAACAGAAAATTGAGTTTGGAAGAATCACAGTTGAAACTGGCCAAAGCCAAATTGGAATTGGCCAACTTCCTGTGGTTGGAAAACAATGTGCCGCTCGAGTTACAAGACGATATTATTCCGGAAGAGAATTTAGTACTGACCATCAAAGAAACGCTACGCACTAACGACTTAATGTTGGACAATCCTTCATTAGAAAACCATCCGAAGATTAACGCTTTGGAACAAAAAATCGAAATGCTCGAAGTAGACCGTAAACTCAAGGCAAATATGTTGTTGCCCAAAATCGATTTAGGGTATTCGTATTTGTCTGAACCAAGGTATTTTGACAATTATCGTTTTCAGGACTATAAAGTTGGCGTCAACTTTTATTTCCCGCTTTTTTTGCGAAAAGAACGTGGTAGTTTGCAATTGGCAAAGTTCAAGTTACAAGACGTGAAATTCGACTTGGATTTGGAGCGCATATCGTTGAAAAACAAGATCAAAGCACAACAAACCGAAATCAGTTCCTTAGAAAAACAGAAGCAGTTGATTGACAATTTGGTTGTCGATTACAACACCATGTTAAGTTCGGAAGAACGACTGTTTACATTTGGCGAAAGCTCGATTTTCTTAATCAACACGCGTGAGAACAACTTGGTTTCCGCCCAATTGTCGAAACTATTGATCGAAAACCGCTACTTCGATTCGAATGCCAAACTGTTTAAAATCATGGCCAATCCTGAATAAGTAAGCGTAAAATAATTACTTTTGCAACCTTATTCACGGCAACAAGCCCAATGCAAAAGTTAAATTACAGCAGATGATTATTCAAAAAACCGCAGAAGAAATCGAATTGATGCGCGAAAGTGCCTTGTTGGTTTCCAAAACCTTAGGCATGATAGCCACCGAAATAAAACCCGGCGTTACCACTTTACAACTCGACAAATTGGCCGAACAATTCATCCGTGACCACCAAGCGGTTCCCGGATTTTTAGGTTTGTACGGTTGTCCGTCGACTTTGTTGACCAGCGTAAACGAACAAGTGGTTCATGGTTTGCCAACGAGCCGACCTATAGAAGAAGGCGATGTCGTATCGGTGGATTGCGGTGTGTTGAAAAACGAATTCTACGGTGATCATGCTTATACTTTTGAAATTGGCGAAGTAGCTCCGGCAACCAAAAAATTATTACAGGTTACCAAAGAAAGCTTGTACGTTGGCATTCGCGAATTTAAAATCGGCAACCGCGTGGAAGATGTGGGTAATGCCATTCAGAAATATACTGAAGCACACGGTTATGGCGTGGTTCGTGAATTAGTCGGACACGGATTAGGACGCGTGATGCACGAAGCACCCGAAATGCCAAACTACGGAAAAAGAGGTCGCGGCAAATTGTTTGTAGAAGGCATGGTAGTCGCTATCGAGCCGATGATTAACATGGGAAGTCGCAACATCAAAACCTTAAAAGACGGCTGGACAATTGTAACCGCCGACAAAAAACCAAGCGCGCATTTTGAACACAATGTAGCTATGGTAAATGGTAAGCCAGAATTGCTTTCGACTTTTGCTTACATCTACAAAGCTTTGGGTATTGAGAGCAATGAAGAAGAGGAATTCCGTCAAAAACCTTTGGTCCTGTAATGAAAAAACTATTCAAATTCATCCTAAACACCATTCCGAGACCAATTTTAATTCGGTTAAGCATAGTCGTGCGACCAATTTTAGCTTTTTTGTTAAAAGGTAGTCGTTTCACAGATCCGATTGACGGGAAAAGTTTCCGCATGTTTT
>JBEBBH010000140.1:0-5817 GCA_041158485.1 Bacteroidota bacterium
AATACTTTTTAACGGCTTTGGTCACAATAACACGCAATAGGATGACCGTTATAAAAACTAATCCGGTCGCAAATAATTCTTTGGTATACAATTCAAAAAAACGCATCATTCAAAAATTATAAGTTGGTTAAATATTCAAAAACCACGTCGGTTGGCATTCCGACTACATTAGTATAAGAGCCTTCAATTTTGGCAATGCCGATTAACCCAATCCATTCTTGTATACCATAAGCACCGGCTTTGTCAAAGGGTTTGTAGTTTTCTAAATAATGATGAATTACCTCGTCTGAGAGGTTTTTAAAAGTGACTTTGGTGACCTCAAAAACGGTTTCTGATTTCCGATTGGTTTTAAAACAAACCGAAGTAATAACTTCATGTGTTTTGCCCGACATGGATTTCAGCATAGCAAAGGCATCATCATAATCTTTAGGCTTTCCCAAAGCTTTGTTTTCAAACCAAACGATGGTATCGCTGGTTAGTAAAACTTCTTGGTCTTTAAGTGAGCCTTCAAATGCATTGGCTTTAAGTTGTGCTAAGTAATTGGTGATTTCTACACCTTGCAAATGATCGGGGTAAATCTCGGCTACTTCCTTGAGTCTGATTTCGAAATCGAACTGTAAGTCTCTCAAAAACTGTTGCCTTCTGGGCGAACCGGAAGCCAAAATGATTTTATGAGTGCAAAATTGATTACCCATTGAGTTTGATGTTGTAATTAATAACTACGACTGATAACACTCCGAATAAAATAACATATTTCAATACTTTGCTCAACAAAGCAAAATCTTCTTTGGTCTTTGCATTCCAAATTTTAACCAAGAAAAAAATCATAGGACCAATCACTAGAACCAAACTGTAAATTACAGCAGGATAGAGTTGGTTGTTCATCAAATGGTCGTTGATATACCAAGCTAAAAGTCCTATTGCAATCAGCGCGAGACCGAAAATAACTTTAGCTGTTTTTGCAACACCGATGATTACCGGTAAAGTGCGGATGTCTTCGGTTTGATCGCCTTCAATGTCTTGAGCATCTTTAACCAATTCTCTTATCAAGTTAATGATAAAGGCAAAAATGGCATAATCGGTTATAATGGATAAGATGATTTTCATATTGGCCCAAAGTTCCATACCGGCATAATTCATCATAGGCAGTACATCAAAAAGACCTACAACAATGACAGAAAACGCTAATACCAAAGCCACTATGATATTGCCAACTATAGCGATTTGTTTTAAACTGGTGGCGTACAAATACAAGAGTGCCGAACTGATAATAAAAATCCCGAAGAAAGAGGTTTTGTTGGCAAAATCGGCCAAATAATACCCCAACAACATTCCCACAATGTTGAAGCCGAAATACCAATTGTAGGCCACTTCCTCAGTAATGCTTTTGCCAACCACAACTTTTTCGGGTTTGTTTATGGCATCCGTTTCTTGGTCCATGATATCGTTAATCACATACCCGCCGGCAGCGATACAAAGTGTAGCTAATATTAATAGTCCGAATTGCCAATCGGACAAGGTGAGCGGAATGTTTTGGAATTGCAAAAAACCGTATCTTAAAACGAGTTGCATTAAGGCGATGAGTACTAAATTCTGGTATCGAATGAGTTTTAAGAATTTCATATGCTTAGTTAAAGTTTATCTCAAGTATTAGGTTTAATCGTGTTGTCCGTTGTAATACAAATGCCATTTGTTTTGCACTTTCATCACTTGTTCTATCACTTCGCGTACAGCGCCTTTTCCGCCATTTTTATGTGAAATGTATTTGGAGATGGCTTTGATTTCCGGACTGGCATCTTGCGGGCATGTAGGCAATCCCACCAATTGCATTACGTGATAATCCGGGATATCATCGCCCATGTATAAAACTTGTTCCGGTTGGATTTGGTATAATTCGGTGTACTCTTTAAAAGTAACTACTTTATCCGGTGAAGCCAAATGAATATCGTTTATGCCTAAGTTTTTTAAGCGGATGCGAACACCTTCGTTGTTGCCGCCCGATATGATGCAAACATTGTAGCCACTTTCGATAGCTGCTTTCATAGCAAAACCATCACGAATATTCATAATTCTCAACATTTCACCATTCGGCGCCACATGAACCGAACCATCGGTTAATACACCGTCAACATCAAAGATGAAGGTGGTAATTTGGTTCATGATTTCTTTATAACTTTTTTCCATGATCGATTATAGATTTGGTCAGCAATTTATAGATTTCTTTTTGGTTTTCCTCGGTCAAAAATGCTAAGTGTTTGTTAATGGTTTGGGTATCTTTTCTTTTGGCCGGTCCGGTTTGCGCGTCTTCAGGGCTAAGCGTAATTATTTTTTGAGCCGTTTCCTGAATCAAAGGCTTTAGGATTTCAAACGGAAGCTTATTTTCATTACAAATTTCAGCACCGATTTGGTACAAATGATTGGTGAAATTACAAACAAAAACTGCCGCTACATGCAAAGCTTGTCGCTGTTGGGAGTTAACGGAATAAGTATAATCAGTAATCGATTTGGCCAGCGTTTCCAGAATTTGGAAATCTTCCGACGTTTCCGCTTCGATACAAATAGGGACCGAACGGTAGTCGATGGCTTTCGCTTTGGAAAAGGTTTGCAGCGGATAAAAAACACCCCGACGGTTTTTCTCGCTCAAAGCATTAAGAGCAACACTGCCGGAAGTATGTACCACCAACTCACTGTTGAGCGGAATTTGTTCGGAAACATTGGCAATAGCATCATCAGATACTGCAATGATTATCACATCAACGTTTTTTAATAACGACCAATCTTCAATCACTTCGATGTTCGGATTAGCTATTTCAACGGATGTTTTATTTCGGGCAAATACTTGAACCACTTCTACTTCCGAAGACGCACCGAAAGCTTTCAGTAAATGATGTGCAACATTTCCGGAACCAATGACAGACACTTGTATCATAAGGCAAAATTATCGAAAATTACTGTTACAATCCGCATTTTAAAACAAAGAAATCCACAAGTCTTAAAAATGTATTAAAACGCCAATTTTATCCATCATATATCTATTTATTTACCCTATTTTTGTATCACTTTTTTTAAAAATCAATTCCAACTCATGGAAAAAAAATTATACGCTTTTTTATCTTCCACTCGTTTAATGGCTTTCTTATTTATTGCGTTTGCTGCGGCTATGGCTGCGGGAACCTTTATTGAAAGCAATTACAATACGGATACCGCCCGAATTATGATTTACAATGCTTGGTGGTTTGAAGCCATCATTTTGGTTTTCATGATCAATTTCATTGGCAATATCAAACGTTACCAATTGTACAAAAAAGAAAAATGGGCTACTTTACTGCTGCATTTGTCTTTCATTTTTATCATAGCCGGTGCTTTTATCACGCGTTACATCAGTTATGAAGGAATGATGCCTATCAGAGAAGGCGCGACTTCCAATCAAGTTTTTTCTGAAAAATGTTACCTGACTGTTTTTGTAGATGGCGATTACAAAGGTAAAATGATGCGAAGAATTTTTGAAGAACAGCTGTTGCTTTCTCCGGTAACCGATAATCATTTTGCCATCAATGAAAAGTTTGCTGATATTCCGTTCGAGATTGAATACCAAGATTTTATTTTAGATGCCAAAGAAGTCATTAAAGATGATCCGAAAGGTGACACGTATTTGAAATTGGTAGAATCAGGCGATGGCACGCGTCACGAACATATGTTGAAAGCCGGAGAGGTTCAAAACATCCATAATGTTTTATTCGCTTTAGACAAACCAACACCGGGCGCTATTAATATCGACTCCAAAAACAATACTATTTCGGCACCTTTTGACGGTCAGTTTATGCGAATGGCTGACAAGTTCCAAGGAAAAGTAGTGAAAGATGTAGCCCAACCATTAATGTATCGTTCGTTGTACAACTTGGGCGGCAGTCAGTTTGTATTGCCGGAGTTGCCCAAAAAAGGAATCAAATCGTACCAATCGAGCGGCGATTTCAAAGCCAAGAAAGGTGAGGATGCTTTGGTGCTTAAAGTGAAAACCGGAGGCAAAGAGGAAACCATTACTTTAGTAGGTTCTAAAGGCAAACAAGGTGAACCTAAAGCTTTTAAATTAGGCAATTTAGAGTTTACTTTTACTTACGGTTCTAAAGTATATGAGTTGCCTTTCAGTTTAAAACTCAACGATTTTATCGCTCAAAAATATCCGGGAACGGAAAAGAGTTTTTCTTCATTTGAAAGTCAGGTTACCCTAATCGATGGCAATGAAAAGAACGACCATCGCATTTATATGAACCACATTTTAGACCACAAAGGTTACCGCTTCTTTCAAGCTTCATTCGATCCGGACGAAAAAGGAACGGTACTTTCGGTTAACCACGATTTTTGGGGAACTAACATTACTTACATTGGTTACTATTTGTTGTATTTCTGTATGATGGCCATTTTATTTACGAAAAACACCCGTATTGACGATTTAAAGAAAAAGTTAGCCAATGTGAAAAAGAAGAAATCTCAGATAGTTGGTCTTTTCTTTTTACTGTTTTCATTGCATGGTTTTGCCCAACACGGTTCGCACCAACAAGCCTTGCCAACACAAAAGCAAATCGATTCCATCATCAACAAATACAAAGTATCTGAAAAACATGCGGCTCAGTTTGGCCGATTGATTATTCAGGACGATGGCGGTCGTATGAAGCCTATCAACACTTTTTCATCCGAATTATTACGAAAAGTCAGCAAAAGCGATACCTACAAAGGCTTGAACTCGGATCAAGCGTTTTTGTCGATGACACAATTTCCGACAGTTTGGTTTGAAACGCCTTTGATTTATATCAAAAAAGGCAACGACAGTATTCGAAAGATTATCGGTATTGAAGCAGATGCCAAATACGCTACATTCCGCTCGTTCTTTGATGAAAGAGGGAATTATAAATTGTCGCCTTATTTGGACGAAGCTTACAAATCGGCAACACCTAATCAGTTCGAAAAAGATTTTATTGAAACCGATAAAAAGGTCAATTTGTTGAATTCGGCACTCAGCGGAAAAATCCTGAGAATCTTCCCAGTACCGAATGATCCGAACAACAAATGGGTTTCGTTTTTAGAAATCAATCACGCTACCGGAACGTCTTTAGACACTATCAAAAGTGCTTTGCCGGTATATTTGGATGCGTTGTTGAAAGCTGCTGACAGTAAAGATTATACTCGTGCCAATACGTATTTAGTCGGTATCGAAGATTATCAGAAACTATACGGTAAAGCGGTAAGACCTACCGATGATAAAATTGATTACGAGATTTTATACAACAAATACGATGTCTTCAAAAACTTGTTTTGGTTGTATATGTTAACCGGTTGCTTGATGTTGATTTTAGTGATTGTGAACATATTTTTAGAAAAAAAGACACTTCGTTTCGCCATCAATATTTTCCACATTTTTATTGGATTGCTGTTTGTTTTCCACACCTTAGGGCTGATAGCACGCTGGTATATTTCCGGGCACGCGCCTTGGAGTGATGCCTACGAAAGTATGATATATGTAGCTTGGGCAACGATGTTATTTACATTGTTGTTCGCTAGTAAATTTGCTTATTTAACCAAAATTAATGTAATGATTTATCTTTTATCGCAGTTTTCATGGAAGTCTGAGAATAAGTCACCATTAGTTGTTGCCTCGGGAACTTTTGTAGCGTCTATGATTTTGATGATTGCGCATTGGAACTGGATGGATCCTGCGATTGCCAATTTACAACCAGTATTAAATTCGTATTGGTTAATGATACACGTAGCAGTTATTGTGGCGAGTTACGGGCCGTTTACCTTAGCGATGGTTTTGGGTAT
>JBEBBH010000141.1:0-4395 GCA_041158485.1 Bacteroidota bacterium
TATGATATTGCTGTAATTGTAGTTGTTGAATTTCAACTTGTAAATATCGCCTACAAAAGAAGTATTGAGGTATTTCTGGGTAAACCCTTGGCCTTCTATGTCCAAATCGAGACTCGCTCGGCCAACGGTTTTATCGTTAATTAATGTTCCGATGTCAAAATTGTCCAAAATCACATAGCCTTTGTATTGGGCATTGTCGATATTGTCGATGTTAGACATTTTCAAACTCGATTCTACCAAACCCAAAGCGGTATTCATTACAAAATCGGCTTCAATGTGTTTTTGGGTGACTTCTGCCTCGCCGGTAAATTGAAACTGTCCGAGTTTTTGCAAAGACGTTGGTAATTTTTTCCCGAGTATGTTGGGCAATAACTTTATTAGATTATTGTAGTTGGAAGAGATTTTATCAAAATCGCCTTTCATGTAAAACTCACCCGGACTGCGCGGGAATAAGTTCTTAAAATTGACATCGCCGCGAATAATCGAGTTTTTATCGTCTCTCAAATACAAATTAGTTGCTACAAAATTATTGAGTGTACCTTTGATTTTCGATTTTAAAAAGAAGGTTTTATTCTTTCCTAATTCGGCATAAAAATGACGAATATCGTTAGTAGCGATAGTTGCTTTATCCAAGGCAACATCAAAAACCACTTTGTTGTTGAAATTGCTGAAGTCTTTGTTTTCTCGGCTATAATTTAAAATCACCTTGCCTTCCAAATAGGATTCATCGGTTTTAAGTGTTAAATTCTCCAAACTGATGTTTCTCTTGGTATACCCAAAATCGGATGTCAAATTTTTCACCCACAAACCGCGATGGTCTTGAAACGACATCTCTGCGATTTTCGCTGTTACATTCGGTCCTTTGATTTTGAATTGTTTCAGATGCGCATTGAGTTTGGTGAAATCGGCATCTTTCGGAACAGCTCTGTTGTAATCGGTTATGGTAAAATGGGAATTCTTGATGTACACATTTCCTGAAGTCATTAAAAACTTCCCGGAACCCGGCTTGCCATCGTCAAAGGCCGCAACAAACAAATATAAGTTGGTGTCTTTTTCCTTTTTGTAGTTAACGATGTTCAAGGTCAAATCGTCAAACCGCAAATCACCGAATCGGAGTTTGCCATCGACTAAATTTTTAAAATCCAAAATACTGGTTTTAATCCTGTCGGCGTAAATCAGCGTGTCGTTGTGATGGTCTAACACCAAAACGGTTTTGAGTTTCACGCCGCCGAAAACGGTAATCGCTACTTCATCGATGTTGATATTCGTACCAAAATCTTTGTTGAGTTTATCCGTAGCGTAATGGGCTATTTTAGTTTGAACCACCGGAAGGGAAAGCGCAAAAGCCAGTAATAGCAACAGCAACAGCAACACGGCTAAGGTGCGCAATACAATCTTTCTGACTTTGATGAGCTTGTTATTTTTTTTATTTTTTTCCAAATGGTGTACTGACTTAGGAAAGAAAATTACCTTTGCAAAAAATCAGTACTTTTGATTTTTTGTAGGCTTGTCAAATATAAATCAAAATTTGTGCCTTTTATGCATACCGAAGAAGTTTTTATTCTGGCCATTGAAAGTTCGTGCGATGACACTGCGGCTGCGGTTTTACGCAACAACAAAGTGTTGTCTAACGTAGTAGCCAGACAAAGCATACATGAAGAGTACGGCGGTGTGATACCGGAATTGGCTTCACGGGCACACCAACAAAATATCGTTCCTGTCATAGACGTAGCGTTAAAAAAAGCCGGAATTACCAAAGAACAACTCTCAGCCATTGCTTTTACTCAAGGTCCGGGTTTGATGGGTTCGTTGCTGGTTGGTGCATCTTTTGCCAAATCGTTGGCGATGGCGCTTCACATTCCGTTGATAGCTGTTAACCACATGCAAGCCCACATTTTGGCTCATTTTATCGACGAAGAAGGTTTTGACAAACCCGAATTTCCGTTTTTGGCGTTGACCATTTCGGGCGGGCATACTCAAATTGTTCAGGTGAACGATTATTTTTCGATGGACATCATAGGCGAAACTACCGACGATGCCGTGGGCGAAGCTTTTGACAAAACCGCAAAAATATTAGGCCTTCCCTATCCCGGCGGTCCGTTGATTGACCAATTTGCCAAAGAAGGAAATCCGAAAAAATACACTTTTACCAAACCTAAAGTAGACGGATTAGATTTTAGTTTTTCGGGCTTGAAAACCCAAATTTTGTACTTTATTCAGAAAAATGTACAAGCGAATCCGAATTTTGTAGAAGAAAACAAACACGACATTTGTGCTTCGGTTCAAAACATCATTATCGAAATTTTGATGGACAAGTTGAAGATGGCCGTAGCCCAAACCGGTATCAAGCAAATCGCCATTGGTGGCGGTGTTTCGGCCAACTCAGGGATTCGAAATACATTGAAAGCCGCTGAAGGTAAATACGGTTGGAAAACCTACATTCCGAAATTTGAATATACCACGGACAATGCCGCGATGATTGGGATTGTTGGGTATCAAAAATATTTACAAGATCAGTTTACCGATTCGACTGTAGTTTCTAAAGCCCGAATTGAATTTTAAGCCATGCAATTATTTTACAATCCAAGCATCAACGAAACCGTTACTTCTTTTGTTTTTGACAAAGAAGAAAGCAAGCATATTATAAAAGTCTTGCGCAAAAAAGAAGGCGATATTTTGTTTGTCACCAACGGATTGGGCTTTTTATTTACCACCGAAATTACATTGGCTTCTGATAGCAAATGCACAGTTAAAATCAATACTTTCGAACGCCAAGAACCACCGAAATACCGATTGCATCTGGCAGTAGCGCCTACCAAAATGAATGAACGCTACGAATGGTTTTTGGAAAAAGCTACTGAAATAGGCATCCAGGAAATCACACCCATCATTTGTGAACATTCAGAGCGAAAAGTCATCAAAACAGATAGGTTTCAGAAGATTTTGGAAAGTGCCATGAAACAATCACTGCATTATTATTTGCCGAAATTGAATGAACCTATTAGCTTTAAAGAATTTCTCAAAAAAGAATTCAACGGACAAAAATTCATTGCCCATTGTGAAGAAACCGATAAAAAATCACTAAAAAAAGAATTGCAACCGCAAAAAGACGTAGTGATTTTAATTGGTCCGGAAGGCGATTTTTCTGTTAAAGAAATCCAATCGGCACTGGAACATCATTTTATTCCGGTATCTTTGGGACAAACGCGACTGCGAACAGAAACCGCAGCTGTAGTGGCTTGTCATAGTGTAGTATTTAAGAATGAAGATTAACGATTTTTGCTTTCAATAATATGAAAAAATTAGGATTGCTTTTTTTATTGGTCACTTCCATGGGATTTTCTCAGGAAATTGCGCTCCTAAAATACAATGGTGGTGGCGATTGGTATGCGAATCCGACCTCTTTACCCAACTTAATTAAATTCGCCAATCAAACCATCAATACCAATATCAAACCCAAACCGGCCACGGTAGAACCCGGAAGTCCGGATATTTTTGGTTATCCTTTTGTACACATGACCGGTCACGGCAACGTGGTTTTCAGCGATGCCGAAATTGTGAATATGAGAAACTATTTGTTTTCCGGTGGCTTTTTACATGTGGATGACAATTACGGCATGGACCAATACATCCGCAGAGAAATCAAACGCATCTTTCCCAATCAAGACTTAATAGAAATTCCGGCCAATCATGCTATTTTTCAAAAACCCAATGTTTTCAGTTCAGGTTTACCTAAAATCCACGAGCACGACAACAAGAGACCGCAAGCTTTTGGCATCTTTGTCGACAATCGTTTGGTGTTGTTATACACTTTCGAATGCGATTTGGGTGACG
The DNA here is from genome assembly GCA_041158485.1 of Bacteroidota bacterium. GTDB lineage: Bacteria > Bacteroidota > Bacteroidia > Flavobacteriales > Flavobacteriaceae > Flavobacterium. The sequence goes on from JBEBBH010000141.1 coordinate 3,835, forward strand.
GTTGGGAAGATGCGGAAGTCCACAATGACCCAAAAGACGTTCGGGAAAAAGCACTAAAAATGGGTGCTAATATCTTAAACTACATTTTCAACAACTAATCTTTTTCTTTCTTTTTTCAGCATTCAGATTGTTATTCTTCTTAAAAAGAGTGGTGTTCATCGATTTGTTGAAAACTTACTTTGTATTATTTTTATTTAAAAAAGTAATTCTATAAAATTGCAATAACTATTTAACCAAATAATTATAGAATTATGAAAAAAATCTGTTTATCGCTAGCAGCCCTATTGTTGTTGTTTTCTTGTCAAGAAGAGGACAAAAGCAATAACACTGAGGCCAGAGTAGCCAAAAGAACTTGTGTTTCTCATGAAGTTTTAGAAAGACAATTGCAAGAAAACCCAAGCTTGGCTATCAAAATGAATGAAATTGAAGCTTTTACTGAAAACGCTATACAACAAGGACGTTTGGTAAACGGTAAAATCGAAATTCCGGTAGTTTTTAACGTATTGTACAGAACGGCTGCTGAAAACATTTCCAATGCTCAGCTACAATCACAGTTGGACG
>JBEBBH010000142.1:0-3507 GCA_041158485.1 Bacteroidota bacterium
ACTCCGCTTTGTTCACGGTCATGTAGGTTGCGAAGATAACGAAACGATTGAAACGTTCAAGAATTTGACCATCAAACTCGATTTCCATTTAGACCCGACAGTGGTCATCGCTCAAAAAAGAATCGATGTTGGTATCAATAATTTTATGGGCGATAGGGTAGCGTGGTTGTCCACCAGCAATATCAACGATGCCTTTAATATCCAAAACAATAGTATAGAATTTACCATTAAAAATTTACCTTTGGCACCGGGCGATTACAGTTGTAATATTTACAGCGAAATCAATAATGAAGTTGCTGATTGGTTGACCGAAGTGATGGATTTTTCCATAGCCGAAAAGGATTATTATCATTCCGGGAAATTAGTGCCCAGAAACCAAGGTTCTATATTGTTGAACTACAACATCAAATAGGTATGCTGAAAAAAATCAAAAACCTAATCAAGGAAAACACCAAGTTCCATAAAGCCAATCAAGACACTTTGAACGAATTGTATTGGGCTAATATTTACCACGACAGTATTCGAGGCAAAAAAGCGTTGGAAAACTTAGGGTTGAATATTGGCAGATGGGCCGGAAATTACACCTTCTTTTATGTTTTAAATCGCATACTAAACGATTACCAACCCAAAAGAATTATCGAATTTGGTTTGGGAGAATCCTCCAAATTCATCGCCACGCATATCGAAAATTACGCCCCTGATTCGGAACACACCGTTATCGAGCAAGACGAGAATTGGAAGACGGCTTTCCTAAATCGATTCCAAGTCTCCGATAAAACTTCCATCAAAATTTTGCCTTTAACCACTCGTAAAATCAATGGATTTGAGACCAATTCTTACAGTGAAATAGGTGAAAAAATCACTGAAAAATTCGATTTATACATCGTTGACGGACCATTCGGCAGCGACCATTATTCGAGATACGACATAGTGACCTTAGCAGAAAAGCTGGAAAAAGGTGATGAGTTTATCATCATTATGGACGATTACAATCGCAAAGGCGAACAAGAAACCACCGAAGCTTTAGTGCAGTTGTTCGCGCAAAAAGGCATCGCCATTCACAAAGGCCAATACACGGGTTTGAAAAGCGTACTTATTTTGGCGACCGACAAATACCAATATATTAAGACACTTTAAAGATGTCTCAACCCCTAGTTTCCATAATCATCCCAACCTACAATAGGGCGAATCTTGTATCAGAAACGCTACACAGTATCAGGTTGCAAACCTATACCAATTGGGAATGCATTATTGTCGACGACGGTTCTACAGATCATTCAGCGGAAGTCATAGCCGAATTTTGTGCGCAAGACAATCGCTTTCACTTTTTCAAAAGACCACAAGACCAACCCAAAGGTGCCAACACCTGCAGGAATTTGGGATTTGCCTACAGTAAAGGAGATTATATCAATTGGTTTGATAGCGATGATGTGATGATGGATCGATTTTTAGAGCAAAAAATCAATGCTTTCTTGCAACAACCCGATACTGATGTAGTCTCTGCCGGTTTTGTTAAATACAATCCCGTAGGCAATGTCACTTCCAAACCCTACAATACCCAACTCCAAAATAATCCTTTAACGGAATATGCCAACCGCCATTTGTCGTTAAACACGCCAACATTTTTATACAAACGCACTGTCCTTAACGGAATGGCTTTCGACGAATCGCTAAGCAGGGCACAGGATTTAGATTTTACGTTTCGCATCATAGCCAAAACCGGTTTGAAAATGGTTTATGTGAATGAAGTGTTGTTCAAGGTGCTGATTCATAACGATTCCATCACCGGAAAGTTTACCGCCAAAACCTCGTTAGACCACTTGCAATCGGAATTAAAAGTCAGAAAACAGATTGCTTTTTTTTATATTAACAGCGAACAAAAGCTAACAAAGTATATTTTTGACAATTATTTAAAAACCCTCAAAAAGATTTTAGAAAACCGTCAGTTCCTGTTTTACGGAAAAGAGATTTGGCAGTTGCCTTTAATCAGTTGGTTGACTAAAGTTAAATTAACAGCAATAGCGGTACTGTATACAATAAGCGGTAAAGGAATGATGCTGTTTTCCAAAACCATCAACGAGATAAAAGTGTCATAAATGAACAATACAACTACACAAGTTTCAATTATCATGGCCACCTACAATAGAGCACATTTTATTGTAGAAACGCTTTTATCCATACAAAATCAAACTTTTCAAGATTGGGAATGCTTGATTATTGATGATGGCGGAACCGATAACACTGCCGAAGTAATTCAGCCTATACTTGACCAAGACACGCGTTTCAGTTATCGCAAACGTCCGGAGCAATACCAAAAAGGCTTGCCGGGTTGTCGTAATTATGGGATTGATTTAGCCCAAGGGCAATACATTATTTTCTTTGACGACGACGATATTGTACATCCGCAAAATTTAGCTTGTTGTGTCGCCGAATTTGCCAATCCGGAAGTGTCCTTTTGTCGCTACCAAAGAGCGGCTTTTGTTGGTGATTTCGACTATCAGTTCGATCTTTCCTTAGACTATACCAAGTTCAAAGTCTACAGCACCGATGTCGAGAAAATGCTGACCTACAAATTACCTTTCAATTCTTGTGCGGTGATGTGGCGCAAAACGTGCTTCGACCAAAATCGTTTTGTCGAAAGCCTCATGTTTGCCGAAGAATGGGAGTTGTATTCCCGAATTTTATCAACGGGTGTTCAAGGCGTTTCTATCAATAAGACTTTATTCTTCGGAAGAAAACATCCCAATTCCAATACCGGCGAATTTTCCCGTCGCGATGCGGTGAGAAGGGCTTCCAAAAAAGATGCGGTTTTGTTAATTGTACAAAATTTAAACAGTAAAGGTTTGTTAACCCGACCAATCCTGCGCTTTTTCTTGGGCAATGCCATTCATTTTCAGGAGTTCAATATGTTTGCCCAAATCTTACAATTGTTAGATTTATCGTGGCACCAAAAACTGTATTGGAAAATATTTTATACCTTGCTACCGTTGCGTTTGACCGTAATTAAAGGGTTTAAAAAACTATTCAATCAATGAGAATACTAGTCATTTCCGAATCTATTAACGTGGAAGACAGCAGTGCTTCCAAAGGGAGAGTGGCCTTGATCAACAACCTGCAACTGGCCGGTTTTACCTTAAAAGTATTGCATTATTCTCATCAAGAAATTCAATTGAAAGGCATAGATTGTGAACTGATACGAGAGAATAAGTTTTCAGCCTATTTTCTTTTGTCCCGAATGATTCGCCTTTTTCAACGTACGTTTAAACGAAACATCAATGCCACGTTGGAAACTTGGTTCGGATTTTCATTTACCCATACTAACGATACGCGTTCCATCGCCAAAGCCATTCAAAAAGCGCAACATTTTGCACCCGATTTAATTCTTACCCTAAGCAAAGGTGGCAGTTTCAGACCGCATCGCGCTATGTTGCGATTGCCGGATTTACAATCAAAATGGATGGCCTATATCCACGATCCGTATCCCTTTCATTTTTATCCGCGTCCTTT
>JBEBBH010000143.1:0-3993 GCA_041158485.1 Bacteroidota bacterium
CTTGTGATTTGACCGTAGTGAAACTTGGCGCCCTGTTACATGACATAGCCGACAGTAAGTTTCATGACGGAGATGAAACGATTGGGCCCAAAACCGCTCGTTTGTTTCTGGAAGCCGAAAATGTAGACGAAGCCACTATTGTTCATGTGGTCAATATCATCGAAAACATTTCATTTAAAGGCGGTAATTTTGAAAAAAAGTTTTCCTCCAAAGAACTAGAAATTGTTCAGGATGCCGATCGGTTAGATGCCATCGGCGCTATTGGGATTGCCCGATGTTTCAATTACGGCGGCTTTAAAAACCGTGCGCTTTACAATCCGGCTATTCCACCAAAGTTAGGTATGAGTAAAGAAGAATACAAAAACAGTGATTCGCCAACCCTAAATCATTTCTACGAAAAGTTATTGCTGTTGAAAGACAAAATGAATACGCCAACCGGTAAGAAAATTGCGGAAGCACGCCATCTCTTTATGGAAAATTTTCTTTCACAGTTTTATGCGGAATGGGATGGAGAACAATAAAAAAGAGAACCTTATTGGTTCTCTTTTTTATTATAAGGTCACTTTCAGCAGTTGTTTTTTCTTGCCTTTTCTTCCGATAAAGAAAACAGAATCACCCGAGAGTACTCCGTTAGAAACCATGAACGGAACCTCATTGTCTTTATCATCCAATATTTCCTGATAATCAAAATCTCCGTTTTGATTCACTCTGATAATATTAAGATTGGATTTTTTGGTACTGGTTTGGCCAAATTGAATCCTATCGTTACGGAGTTTTTTAACTTTTTCACCGGTGTTGATGAAAAAATAAGCATCGTTATCTACTGCTGTTGAGGTATATGAAATATATGAGTCATCACCAGAGGTTGATTGTCTTTTATTGATATTTCTTGCCCAAACAATTTCTCCGCTAGCATTAATTCTGGCACTTACAATGTCGTCATAATGATAGATGGTTCGCCAGTAACCACCACCATTTCCGGTCATAACATAGGTTGAAGTCAGATAAAATTCTTCCGCATTAAAGATAATGTCACCGTTTTGGGCAATAATTATTTTTCTGAAGGAAAGATTTTTTAACTCTTTTTCCTTGTCCTTCCCGTATTTGTCAATCATAAATTGGTCTGTAAACGGATTGAATTTTGTCTTTCTGATATTCAATGAAGTTGGATCAAGCTCGAAATAGGATATTCCCTTAAATCGGTAATCTTGTTTATCAGAATAAAAACCAATACAGATTAATCGATCTTCAAAAATGATGGTTTTTAAAGAAGCTGCATAATGCTCATCGGTATCAAAAACTTGAGTTTTTTGATTGTTACCGGTTATACTGGTTAATTCATATTGGTATCGACCTCCATCTTTTTTCTTCTTTTGTTCATCGGTATAAACTTTTCCTAGAATGTAAATAGTCTTACCGTCTTTTGAAACATCTACGTTTTCGTAAATGAATTTTTTGTCTTTTATATCTCTTTTAAAAGTGTGATCTATTTTTTTGTTTAAGTCTTTGTCAAAAAGAAATAAGCGATGCGTCTCGCTGTTTTTGTCTTTTATGTCCACCGTAATGGCAAAAGCAGTCTTGTCTTCGTTGATAATCATACTTGCTCCTGAATCACCATCAAAACCGGCTGCACTAAAAAAACCAAACTGTTTTATTTCCTCGCTGTTTAATCTGAATAATTCTTTTTTAGTGAAATTGAAATCATTGATGTTTGATGACATTGCCGAGCAGATGTAAGCCTTTTGGTCTTTCTCATACATAAAATCGATGATGTTTACATTGTTACCATCCATGATTACCCCTAATACTGAACTTTGCTTTACCGCTTTGGAATATTTTATTTCATATTCAGACTCTTTGATTAACTTTAGATTAGCATCATAATGTTCAAAATAGTAGCCCGATCCGGAAGAGAAAACACCGCCGGCGTAAGAACGAATAATAATAACACCACCTTTTCCGTCATCTGCTACAAGAACGATTGATGAATGTTTGTATTCATCTTTGAAGACATCACTTTTTTGGATTTTAAATGGAATTTCTTGGGCAAATGATGCCAAGCTAAGTGTCAAAAAAAGGACACTTAAAATTGTTTTTTTCATGAGGTTAGGTTGTTAATATTGCGGAACCAATATATAAAAAATACGCCTTTGCGCGGAATGATTTTTACTTCCCGGTAAAACTGGCTTTTCTTTTCTCTAAAAAGGCCGTTGTGCCTTCTTTAAAGTCTTCGGTGCCGAAGCATTTCCCGAAGTTTCTGATTTCTACGTCAAAGCCGTCCACATCGTGTTTGTAGTTGGCGTTCACGGCTTTTATTGCTTTGCCGATGGCTGATGGCGAATTGCGCATGATTTTTGACGCAATACCTTTGGTAAATTCTAACAGTTCGGCTTGTGGCACCACATGATTTACCAATCCGTACGATTTAGCGGTTTCGGCATCAATCATTCCGGCAGTCATAATCATTTCCATAGCGCGTCCTTTGCCCACCAATTGTGGCAAACGCTGTGTTCCGCCATAGCCCGGAATAACACCTAAGGATACTTCCGGCAATCCCATTTTGGCGTTATCTGAAGCTACTCTGAAATGACAAGCCATGGCTAATTCTAATCCACCGCCTAACGCAAATCCGTTGACTGCGGCAATTACCGGTGTTTTTAATTTTTCCACGAAATCAAATAACAATTCCTGACCTTGAGCCGCCAATTGCGCACCTTCTTCCACGCTGAATTCGGCAAATTCCGAAATATCAGCACCGGCTACAAAGGCTTTTTCGCCTTCGCCGGTCACGATAATCACTCTTACTTCAGCATTATTTTCCAAGCTTTCAAAGGCGTCGTGCAATTCCTGAATGGTGGCTTTGTTTAAAGCGTTTAATTTAGACGGACGGTTGATAGTGACTTGTCCGACGCCATTATCGATGGCGACTAGTATGTTTTCGAAGTTCATATTTTTAGGTATTAGATTGCTATTATGGCTAAATTTTGCGGTTAATTTCTATTTTACGATGGGAAGTGACACGATAAAAGTTGAGCCTTTCCCAAGCTCTGATTCAAAAATAATGGTTCCTTTATAATTTTCAATAATGTTTTTAATGATGCCCAATCCCAATCCCATACCGCTGGTTTTGGTGGTGAATTTGGGTTCAAAGATACGCTCGGTGTTTTCCGTATCGATGCCGATACCGTTGTCTTTTACGGCAATAATTACATTGTCTTCTTCGGCATTTACCGACACCAAAACGGCTTTGTCTTCTTGTTCTTCCGGGATGGCTTGAATAGCATTTTTAACCAAATTGGTAATGATGCGAATGAGTTGCGTTCTGTCCATCACCGTAATAATTTCGTCCGAATTGCTCTCGAATCGGATAAAATCTTCATTGAAAATGTCTAATGAAAACTCTACAACCTCTACCACATTCAAGGTTTCGTTTTGCTGCGCCGGCATCGAAGCAAAGTTCGAAAAGGCAGAAGCCACCGCGCTCATCGTATCGATTTGTTGGATTAAGGTTTTGGAGTAATCGTCGAGTTTTTGTTTCAAATTCGGATCGTTGGCGTCAAACTTTCGCTGGAAACTTTGCACCGTTAAACGCATCGGAGTCAACGGATTTTTGATTTCGTGGGCGACTTGTTTCGCCATTTCACGCCAAGCTTGTTCTCTTTCGCTTTGGGCAAGCATGGTAGCACTTTCTTCCAATTTGTCAACCATTTGGTTGTAGGCGTTAATCAAGGAATTGATTTCACGGCTGTTGGCTTCGATGACAATTTTTTCGTTCTTTTGGTTCAGACTCGTTTCGTTAATTTTATCCGAAATGGTCTTCAGCGATTTGGTGATGTAACTCGCCAAGAAATAAGCCAAAGCAAAGGCGATAATCAACATAAACGAATATACCTGACTCAACCGTATCAAAAACTGACGCAGTTCTTTTTCGTAAAAACCGTCGTCTTCCACATACGGAATATTCAAAATGCCTAAAGGTTTGAATTTATCGTC
>JBEBBH010000144.1:0-7468 GCA_041158485.1 Bacteroidota bacterium
GCCTCTCACTAAATTAGTAGATAAAGCGGTAAAATTGCCATAACCACCGTTGTTACCGGATAAGTTATTGATGGTTCCTAATTGTACACGGTTAATGTATTCGTCAGCGGTATTGTTGCCGCGAGAAGTACAATAAGTAACCGAGTTTACTAAAGTAGTTATATTAACGGTATTGCTGGCTGCAGAGGCATTTCCGGCGCCGTCTTTGGCAATTACATAGAAAGTGTAAGCTGTCGAAGCTGTTAAGCCGGTAACAGCATAAGTAGTAGCAGCGGTAGAGGCTAAGAAAGTCCCATTGCGATATACATCATAAGACGTTACACCTACATTGTCGGTAGCTCCTGTCCAAGATAAGTTGGTAGAAGACGAAGTTGTTCCTGAAGCACTTAACGTTGGTGCTGTTGGTGCAGTTGTATCCGGAGCTAAAGTTGTTACGTTAACAGTATTACTAGCCGGAGAAACATTTCCGGTAGCATCTTTAGCAATTACATAAAAACTGTAAGCTGTTGAAGCAGTTAATCCGTTAGCCACAAATGTAGTGCTGGTTGTAGAAGCTCTGAAAACACCGTTTTGGTATACGTCATAACCAGTCACTCCAATGTTGTCGGTAGCACCTGTCCAAGACAAGTTAGTCGATGTTGTAGTAGTACCTGAAGCGCTCAAAGTAGCTGCTGTTGGAGCAGTTGTATCCGGAGCTGAGTTGGTAATGGTAAAGTTAGCATTAGAAACATCAAAGAAGATATGATTGGTTCCTTTTACCATAATACGATTGGTTGTTCCGGCTACATTCGGGATAGTTACTGCTTGTGTACCGTCGTTAGGCGTTGCAGCCACTAAAGTATAAGGATAAGTCAATCCGCCGTCTGTAGATAACAAGATGTCTACGTTAGCACAGTTTACGCCGTTAGCGGTTGTTCCGGCTACATTCCAAGTTACGGTTTGAGAGCTGTTACCGGCATAGGTTACAGCAGTATTCGGTGCGCTTACGGTGAATGGACCGGCTGTAGCGTTAACCGTTACTATCATATCATCACTGTTATTGGCAGAACCACCGGCTCTGTTGTCTCTAACGGTCAAGCGGAAATTCATTGTTCTGGCTACAGAAGGTAAAGCTTCAACGGTAATTTCTGTACCGGCTGTTGTAGTGGCTCCTGTTAAAACTGATTGGATACGAGGAAAATACCTAACCGGAGATGTTGATGAGTTGTAAGAGCGGAAAGTTGGTCCGCTGGTTCTGGTTGCACTGGCAGCAGAGCTGGTTCCGGTAGCTGTACTAGCGGCATTGTCAAATTGCTCCCAGTTGTAAGTTAAGGCATCACCATTAGCATCTGAACCGGAACCGGTTAACACAAACGGTGTGCTTTTAGGAATTGTATAATCCAAACCGGCATTGGCAGTAGGAACTGAATTTCCGGTAGCCGTGTTGGTTTGACAAGTTTTAGCTTTGATGTTGTTGGTCACTTGTTGGATGCTGATAGCGTGGAAATAAGCATCAGAGTGTGGTTGAACGTCTTGTGCTGTAATTCCGGCATATCCCATAATAGTTGAACCACTTCCCGGTTCCATATTGGCTCCGGTGCCTTCGTTACTCATAGAGAAAGTGTGGTTAGCCCCAAATTGGTGGCCTAATTCGTGTGCTACATAATCAATATCGAAATTGTCTCCTGATGGAATACCATCAGCCGGAGAAGTGTATCCGCTACCTTTAGAACCGTTCACACAAACACAACCAATACAACCGGCATTACCGCCACCACCGGTAGCACCAAATAAATGACCTACATCGTAGTTGGCTTCTCCGATAACACTGGTTAAAGTAGATTGTAATTGGGAATTCCATTGCGACATACTCGCGGCAGCAGCATAAGGATCAGTAGAAGCGCTGGTGTAAATAACCAAATCTGTATTGGCAATAATTACCATTCTTACGCCGAAATCTTTTTCAAAAACACCGTTACATCTGGTAATAGAGTTATTGATAGCGGCCAAAGCCAAGGCTTTAGTTCCTCCAAAATACGCAGTATATTCACCTGTACAAGACATGGCTAAACGGAAAGTTCTCAAAGTACTGTCGTCTGCATTTGGTCTTAAAGTGCTTGGGTCTACTTGTGGTACTACATCATCAATTACAGAACATTCAAAAGCCGATAAAGAACGGGTTTTGTCTGATTTTCTGTAAACGGTATAAGTAGTTAAATCTTGAGAAATCGGCTCAATAAAAACCGCAGCCTTATCAGCACTCAATGTCATCGCTTTAAATCCTAAAGGCGATACGCTGAAATAAGAAGTGGCAGTCGGATTGTCAATACCAATACCGATATAAGACTTGATTTCAGGGTAACGGGCTGCTAAAGCCGGATCTAATACCGGATTTTCATAAACATTGAAACTTTCTAGTACGCCGTTTTCATTCGGAATTGACAAGGTTATCCCATTGCGTCTCGCTTCACCGAAACGCTGTGGCGCATTCGATAAAACCGTTCTGAGCTGGTCTAAATTCAAAGTGAAAAGATTTTTTTCCGGCAATACCATTCTGCTTTCGAGCGGAATCATATCACTCTTTTTCGTTGTGGTGTTCCAAAGCGATCTCCCTGATTGAGAAAAAGCTATGCTGCTGAAAGTCAGTAGCGCAACTGTGAGTAATTTGTATTTCATAAATATTCAATTTGGTTAAATAGTAGGTCAAAATTATAACTATTTTTTAGACGACAAGGGATAAAATCACAAAACTGTTAACAAATCGATAAAGCGTAAGATTAGTTGTTAAGAATTAGGAAAAAAAAGACTTAAAATGAAGAATAATTCGAAAAAAATCTGCCTTACTTTCCATCACAATTTTGAAAAAAAGTATTTTTAGAAAAAATTTCAGATGAACTTAAGTTATTGGGAACTTAAACATTGGTTTGCCCAAGTCGATTTTACCATAGTAGGTAGCGGCATAGTAGGGCTGCATTGTGCATTGGCCTTGCGAGAGCGTTTTCCTCACAGTAAGATTTTAATCCTCGAAAAGGGAATTTTGCCACAAGGCGCCAGTACTAAAAATGCAGGATTTGCTTGTTTCGGTAGTCTTTCGGAGATTTTGGACGATTTGAAATCACACAGCGAAGAAGAAGTGATACAGTTGATTCAAAAACGCTGGAGCGGATTACAATTGTTGCGTAAAAATTTAGGCGATGATGCCATCGATTTTAAACCTTATGGCGGCTATGAACTGTTTTTGAAATCAGACGAGAGTTCATATAACAACTGTTTGCAACGACTCCTTTTCATCAACGACATCTTAAAACCTATCTTTAGAAACGAAGTGTTTTCGAAAGAAGTGGATCGTTTCGATTTTAGTGGCATACAAGAATACCTTATTTTTAATCCGTACGAAGCCCAAATCGATACCGGAAAAATGATGCAAGCTTTGTTGAAGAAAGCCATTGCCAACGATATTTTGATCCTGAATCAAGTGGAAGTCACCGCTTTCCAAGAAAAAAGTGATGGTGTTTCGGTAACGGCAAACGATTTTAGTTTTGCAACCCGCAACTTATTATTCGCAACCAACGGTTTTGCAGCCGAATTAACCAATAATCAGGTAAAGCCGGCCAGAGCTCAAGTTTTAATTACCAATCCTATACCCGATTTGGACATCAAAGGTACGTTTCATCTAGAACAGGGCTATTATTATTTCAGAAATATTGACAACCGAATTTTGTTAGGCGGCGGTCGAAACCTAGATTTTGAAGGAGAAACGACAACCGAGTTCGCGCAAACCGAATTAATTCAGCAGCGTTTGGAAACATTATTAAAAGAAGTAATTTTGCCTAAAGCCGAATACACCATTGCCCATCGCTGGAGCGGTATTATGGGAATGGGATCAAGTAAACGCCCTATCGTAGAGCAGTTGTCAACGCATGTTTATTGCGGTGTTCGATTGGGTGGCATGGGTGTAGCTATTGGAAGTTTAATAGGGCAAGAATTGGCCGATTTAGTCAAATAAAGTATGATAAAAAAGATATTACGTTGGGTCAAAAAAGCCATGCTTTGGTTTTTCGCGATATCCATTTTACTGGTTGTAGTGTTCAAATGGGTGCCAATTCCGTATACGCCTTTAATGGCTATTCGCGCGCTGGAAAACAAATGGGAAGGGAAAGATGCGGTGTTGAGTCACGATTGGGTACCGTTAGAAGAAATCTCCCCAAATCTGCAAAAAGCCGTTATTGCCAGTGAAGACGGGAATTTTTTAAACCATCATGGTTTCGATTTTCAAGCCATGCAAAAAGCGTTTAAAAACAACAAAAAAGGGAAGCGCATTAAAGGAGGAAGTACCATTTCGCAACAAACGGCCAAAAACGTATTTCTGTGGCAGGGAAGAAGCTACATTAGAAAAGGTTTGGAAGCCTATTTCACAGTGTTAATCGAACTTATCTGGGGGAAAGAACGCATCATGGAAGTATACCTAAACAGCATCGAAATGGGGAAAGGTGTTTACGGTGCTGAAGAAGCATCCAAGCATTGGTACAGAAAATCAGCGGTGAATTTAACCAAAAGAGAAGCCGCCGGAATTGCTGCCATTTTGCCCAATCCACTAAAATACAAAGCCACCAATTCGTCTTCGTATATTGAAAGAAGAAAAGACAAAATCCTCCGCAATATGAGGCATGTTGGGAAATTAGAATATTAAAAAAAACCGTCTCGTAAATAGAGACGGTTTTTTATTTTGGAGAAAACTGCTAATAAAAAAGCGGTTTGTATTGTTGCCAGTGCTTGTAAATCAAGATAACATTAAAGGCTAAAATGGCTACTGCCACCGGAAGACCTGAAATTCCTAAAAACAGGTGGAATAACAAAATGTTGATGGAAATAGGCGCTAATAAAATCAAAGCAAAAGCGATCCATTTTTTCAACAACAACATAATTCCGATAATCATTTCCAAAACGCCTAATACCGGGAAAATATACCCTGTGGCATTTAACGAACTCATAAAATCACCGGCGGAACCGGTTGGAGCTTCCATTGGAATAAAGGCAAATAATTTGTTGGCGCCAAAAACCAATAGCGCTAAACCTAAAGCTATTCTAATAATGGTGGTAAACATGGAATTCATAGGCAGCTAGTTTAATTAGTAATATGGTAAAAATAACATTAAAAAATTAAAACTATCATATTGAAAAAGTTAAATTATTAACATATTGTCTTTTTTAAGTTTGCTCTGTGATGGGTTTTATCGGTATTGTAACTTTTTTTAAAGACCATAAACTAATAAGGAAAAACCAAAAACATTGATTATGCAAGCACACGAAATTGATTACCGTATTTATGGAGAAGAAATGCAATACGTAGAAATTGAACTCGATCCGCAAGAAATAGTAATAGCCGAAGCCGGAAGTTTTATGATGATGGATAACGGCATCACTATGGAAACTATTTTTGGCGATGGTTCCCAACAACAATCCGGTTTATTCGACAAATTATTGTCCGCCGGAAAGCGCGTACTCACCGGAGAAAGTCTTTTTATGACGGCCTACATTAATCAAAACAACACCAAAAGCAAGGCTTGTTTTGCCTCGCCTTATCCCGGAAAAATTGTTCCTATAGATTTATCGCAATTCAACGGTAAGTTTATTTGCCAAAAAGATGCTTTTCTGTGTGCGGCCAAAGGCGTTTCCGTTGGGATTGAATTTTCCAGAAAACTAGGTCGCGGATTATTCGGCGGTGAAGGTTTCATTATGCAAAAAATTGAAGGCGATGGTATGGCTTTCGTTCACAGCGGCGGTACTTTGGCCAAAAGAGAATTGACTCCCGGCGAAATCCTGAAAGTCGATACCGGTTGTATCGTAGGTTTTACCAAAGATGTAGATTACGATATCGAATTCATCGGGGGTATTAAAAATTCGTTATTCGGCGGCGAAGGTTTGTTTTATGCTACTTTGCGCGGTCCCGGAACGGTTTATGTGCAATCGTTGCCGTTTAGCCGTTTGGCAGATAGAATCATAGCTTCTGCTCCAAAAGCCGGCGGAAGCGGCAGAGAAGAAGGCAGTTTACTCGGCGGATTAGGTCGAATGCTCGACGGCGATAACCGATTTTAAACAAAAACGTCCCGAATTTTCGGGACGTTTTTTTATATCATAAAGTTGAGGCCTAAAACAATATTGCGACCCATATTCGGAATACCGTCAGTTTTTAATCTGGACAAATGCGAAACATAACGTTTGTCAAAAATATTGTTGCCATTCAAATTCAGATTGAAATGGGTTTTGCCAATATTTATCTTTCCGCCCAAACTTAAGTTCACCAAAGTGTAATCGTTGGTTTTGGTTTCAAAAGTACTGTAATTGTTTTGGTCAAAGACACTTTCAATGTTTACTGTGGCAAATCCTGCTGTCCACCAATTTTTAATATTAAACTCTCCACGGAAAGTAGTATTCCAACGATTCGCCGGAATTAAAGGCAAAGCTTCACCGTTGCCTTTTTCGCCGATAACGGTTTCAAAACTGCTGTACAAATGCAACCAATCTAACGGATGCGGATGAAAATGTATACCCGCTTCACCGCCATACAATCGGGCATTGGCCTGAACATAATCGTAAACATTATTCCCGTCAATTACACTGCCATTCGGACTAATATAAATGTAATCGTTAATGTGATTGTAAAAACCATTGGCAAACAATTCGAAATGCGAGCTTTTGTATTCCAAATTCAAATCGGTTTGTACGTTTTGCTCATTTTTTAAATCGGCATTTCCAATTTCGTAGCGATTGCTGCCTTCGTGCACACCGTTTGATGTAAGTTCGGCTAAATTCGGTGCTCGAAATCCGGAAGCTATGTTCAAACGCATCGTTACATTTTCGGCAAAATTGGTTTTGTAACCCAACGAGGCATTGAAGCTGTTAAAATTTCTCTTTAGGGCTTCAAAATATCCTTCTTCGCCTACAAGGCCGTGGTTTTCGGTGGCTATTTTTCGGTTGTCAAAACGCAAACCGGCTTGGATTACATTGCTTTTCCATTCGTAATTGGTCGTCCCGAAAACACCAAAGTCATTCGTCAAGGCATTAGGAATCAGTAATTCTTCGCCAAAATTGCGATTGGTTTGGTTCATTCCTTGTACGCCTACTATGGTTTCGAGTTTACCCAACTTAGGCAAATAATATTTCACATCGTAATTAAACGTAGCCAATTCCATGTGCAAAACCGCAACATTGCTGTCTTCAAATTCGCTGCGGTCATTAAAAATATAACCCAAATCGGCATCGAGTTTGGAAGTTTTAAAATAAAAGGTGTTGTGCAAACTTAGAATATGATTGTCTACGCCTTGACGCGGATAAAGCACGTCTCTTCCGTTAGATTGTTCGGCTATACCTTCTTCCGGTATACCTAAGTTTAGCTTGTTGAAGTTATAACGTAAAACACTCGAAAAAACAGAACTATTGTATCCAATGCCGGCTTTCAAATCGGTTTCGTTAAAACGAGTATTGGTAA
>JBEBBH010000145.1:0-4300 GCA_041158485.1 Bacteroidota bacterium
CAGCCCCTGATTATTTTGTAATCAGAATAGGAAATAATTTCGATTGTAACGCCACACAGCAATGGGCGGCACCGGTTTGTCAAACTTCGTCTGGAAACTTTGGGAATCAATTAGGGACTTGCTTTAATATCGCTTTCCCGGTTCAAATTCAGTCACAAGGTGCTTTGGTAACGGCCAATGACAATGGCACTGTTTTACAATACTATTTCCCGGCACAATCTAATATTCCTGCTTTTGTATATCCGTTAACAGTAACTTTTAACACTCCAACCGGTCAGGTTTCTGTTACTGTAGCCAATCAAGCCGGCTTTGAAGCGGCAATTGCGGCAAATTGTAATTAATGTAATTCAATAAATTGGGAAGAATTTCAATGACGACACAACCTTAAACCTAAGGTTGTGTCTGTATTGTAAGCTATGAAAAACGAGAATCAAAAAGCTAAACTCTGTTCCGAAGCGGTGTTCCGTTCGGTATTTGACACTCATTTTAAAGTGTTGCGAAACTTTTTGGTTTATAAATTCAGAGGCGATACCGAAAGTGCTGAAGATATTGCCCAAAACGCTTTTGTCAAGCTATGGGAAAATTGTGGAATATTACAACCCGAGCAAGCCAAAAGCTTTTTATACACTACGGCCATACGATTGTCGTTGAACAAAATTAAGCACAACCAAGTGGTTACCAATTTTGAGTTGCAATTCCAAGTCAAATCGGCACATAAAGAGTCGCCTGAATTTTTAATGGAAGCCTCAGAATTGAAAGACCAATTGGAAAGAGCCATTAACGAGTTACCCGAAAAACAAAGAACAGTATTCCTGATGAACCGATTTGATAATCAATCGTATACCGAAATTGCGGCTGCTTTGGATTTATCAGTGAAAGCCGTAGAAAAACGAATGCATCTGGCCTTGTTGTCTTTGAGAAAAGTAGTCAAAAATGTTTGAAAATTAGTATGATGGAAGCGCAAAACGAAACGTATTTATCCGATTGGTTGGCCGATAAAATCACTGATGCCCAATTAAAAGCAAGGGTTTCAGCAGAAGATTTTGAAGCCTATCAAAAGATAAAAATCGCCCTTAACGGAATGGAAATCAAATCGCCCGACATGGCGCAAAACTTCGAGACCATTCAGCAAAAGTTAGTCGGTAAAACCCATGCAAAACCCAAAGTTGTCTCGCTTTGGCGTTATGCTTCGATTGCGGCTTGTTTACTGGTTTTT
This sequence comes from Bacteroidota bacterium, assembly GCA_041158485.1. Classification (GTDB taxonomy): domain Bacteria; phylum Bacteroidota; class Bacteroidia; order Flavobacteriales; family Flavobacteriaceae; genus Flavobacterium. Next base: position 1,217 of record JBEBBH010000145.1, read on the forward strand.
ATGGGAATCTATCATTTTTTTATCGTACAAAATGACGTTATAACCGATTTTGGGAAATCCAGAGTGATTACTTTGGCAGACAACTCTAAAGTGTCATTAAATGCCAAATCGACTTTGTCTTACAGCAATCTATTTGCTTACAAAAGAACCTTGCAACTCCAAGGAGAAGCTTTTTTTGAAGTCGAAAAAGGCAGTCCGTTTACCGTTGAAACGCCATTAGGAGAAGTATTGGTGTTAGGAACCAAATTCAATGTTTTGGCTGTAGGCGATTTGTTCGAAGTCAAATGTTATGAAGGTAAAGTAAAAGTATCATACCAAAACCAATCGATTATAGTGACACCGGGCGAAAGTGTTCGTTTTTATAACGGAACTTCGGAAAATTGGGCGGAAACCACAACGGCTAAACCAACTTGGATTTCCGGAGAATCGGCCTTTAAAAAGGTGCCGATGCGTTATGTGATTACTCAATTTCAAAACCAATACAACGTTGCGGTCAAGTATCCGAAACACATCGAAAACATCAAATTTACCGGCGCTTTTACCCATAAAGATGCCAATGTGGCTTTGCTAAGTATTTGTTTGCCATTACAATTAAAATGGAGTAAAAACAGCGGAACCATTATCCTTTCGGAATGAAGAAACTAATGTTGATGGGCTTCTTTTGGGGCTGGACATTGTGTTCTTGGTCACAGCAAAAGGAGTCGTTTTATTATACCAATACCCAACTTACCCAAGTGCTTTCCGATATCGAGAAAGCATTTGCGGTTAATTATTCTTATGTCGATTCATTGGTTGCTGCTCAAAGGATTTCGGTGCCGAAAAGATTGTATTCCTTGGCCGAAATCAATACCCAAATTGAACAACAAACGAATTTAAAAATCATCCGAATTAACGAACGGTTTTATTCGATCAGCCCATCGGAAACGGTTGAGGTGATTCCGCTCAAAGAAGTGTTGGTCGAAGAATTTCTGGCGAAAGGCATCAAGAAAACCAACCAACATTACGTTATTTCTCCTCAAAAAGTGCAAACACTGCCCGGGATTACCGATGCAGATGTTTTGCAATCGCTCCAACAATTACCGGGTGTGAAGAGTCCGAATGAAACCGCAACAGGCTTGTACATTCGAGGCGGAACAGCCGATCAAAATTTGATTTTGGTAGATGGCATTCGGTTGTACCATCCGGGACATTTGTTTGGGATGATTTCGAGCATTAATCCCAATGTGGAGCAAACCGTCAACTATTACAATAAAGCGGTCAGCCCTAAGTTTGGCGAACGCGTTTCAGGCATCATCGACATTCAATCGACCGATGCCATTTCGGAAAAAGTAAAAGCCAATGCAGGTATTAATGCGCTTAATGTTGATGCTTATCTGCAAATTCCTTTGGTGAAGGACAAATTAGGTTTGCAACTTTCCGGTCGAAAATCGATAACCGAATGGTGGCAATCGCCTACGTTTGCTCAGTTGGAGAACAAGGTTTTTCAAAATACCAATTTTAGGGAATTCGATAATCAAAATCAATTCAAGTTCCACGATTATTCGGCTAAAATCAACTTCAAACCCAGCGATAAAACAGCTATTTCATTATCGGCTTTAGTCATTAAAAACAATTTGGATTACCAAAATGCCATTGAAATCGATAGCCTTAACAACCAAAAAATGACTATCGAAAATTATGGTTTCAGTTTGAATTGGATTCAAAAGTACAGTCCGAAATTCACTCAAAAAACAACATTTTTCTACTCACTTTACAGCTTTGATTACCTCAGAAAGCTGGACTATTCAGTCGATAAATTTGAAGCTTTTAAGAAATTGAATCGGGTAGTGGATTCGGGTGCCGAAATCAATTTTGACTACCAATTAAACAACAAAGCCAGACTCGAGTTCGGGTACCAAAGTTTTGGAAATGATATTTCGCATTTGTTCAACAGTTATAATCAAGACTTGGGCATCGTTTTAGGATTGAAACATTTGTACAATGTAACACACGCCGGATTTGTGCAGTTTCAGCAAAGTGTCGGCAGTTGGCATTGGCAACCCGGTTTGCGCTACAATTATTACAGTCAACTGAAAGCGTCGAGTTTCGAACCCCGAATTTTAGTGCAAAAAAATCTCTCGGAAGCCTTTATTTGGCAACTGTCATACGAACGTCGCAGTCAGATTTTGAGTCAGGTTCGCGAAGAAACAGCCGGCGATTTGAGTTTAGAAAACTATGTTTGGGTTTTATCTGATAATTCGGATTACCCATTACAGCAAGCCAATCAGTACACAAGCGGAATAATTTTTAAAAAGCACAATTGGTTGTTGGATGTAGAAGCGTATTACAAGAATATCACCGGTATCACGTCTTTTACTTTGGGGTTTTTGGGGCAAAATGACAATAACATCCAACACGGAAAAGGTTTTACAAAGGGCGTTGATGTATTGTTGCAAAAGAGTTCGGCAACTTGGCGTGCTTGGTTGACCTATACGTATCAAGACTCGCAAAACCGTTTTGATTTGCTTAATAATAGCCATTATTTTCCTTCAGGAGCCGATATTAAACATCATTTTACGATGGCTTTCAATAAAAAATGGAAGCGTTTTTTGGTTACGGCCGGTTGGTTTTGGCACAGCGGAAAGCCTTATAGTGTGATTGATAACGATGGCGACATAGTGGCTTATAACACCAAACGATTGCCCGATTACCATCGATTGGATGTTTCAGCAGTATACCAGTTTGAAACAGCGCGAGGAAACCATTTAAAAGTAGGCGTGTCGGTTTACAATCTTTACAATCGAAGTTCGTTGCTCAGCAAAGAGTTGGAACGCCAATACGGAAATTTAGCCGACTTTTCCAATCCGCGTTATGCAGGTCGCGAATACTACACTTTAGGGATTATGCCGAATGTGTTTGTGAGGTTTGCATTTTAAGCGAATGTTCAGTGGTAAAATGCGACATTCATAATACTATTTTAAAATAAAAAGCCTCTTCAGTAAGAGGCTTTTTTATTAGTTATTCTTTTTTAATCTGTTCTTGAAGACTTTTTCAAATTTCTCCAACTTTGGTTGAATTACCATTTGGCAATACGGTTGTTCTTGG
>JBEBBH010000146.1:0-3463 GCA_041158485.1 Bacteroidota bacterium
ATCACTTGCACCGGTGTCATATTTAACTCGGCTGCCTTAGCCATTCGCTCTTTGGTCCAAAACCGATTGTACTCCTCCAACATTTTATCTCTGAATTTTTCTGCCGAAACATTCCAATAGAACTCGTAGGTATTGGGCAAAAACATCGCAAAAACTGTCTCTTTGGTAAAACCATTCTTTTGTAAAAAGACACTATCGCGGAAAGTCGCCAACAATTTAGTCGTATCAGGTTCTATTTGTGAACTAATGCGTTCGCACAAATTCTCCAATCGTTCTTGGTTGTTAAAGGCCAATTTTACCGGTACATTTCTTCGCATGGCGCTAACCAACTGAAAAGCACTCATTCCTTTTTTCAACAAAAATCTTCCCGGCTTAACATTATCCGGATAAGAACGAAGTTGGGCAATAAACTCAAAATCGGACATGTTTTTAACATAAGGTGAAATGATTTTTTGCACCTCATCGTATTGGGAACCGGTTGGAACTTCCACATACACTTCTTCTTTGTCGAAAGTAGTATTGGACGTAAAGAATTTAATATATACTAATAAAACGACCAATACGCCAACGGCCGCAATGATTTTAAAGATTTTACTTTTGTTCAAAACCGAAACTGTTTTAGATTTATTTTTTTATTAATTGAAAAAGGGCTTCATCGTGAAAGCGATTTCGGGCAAAATTCCAATCCTTCTTTACCCCTATTTTTTCAAAACCAAAGGTAGTAAAAAGCGATAGACTCGCCGAATTTTCCGTACTGATATTAGCGTACAATTGGTGCAATTGTAATTGGTTAAAAGCATAATCAATCACCAAACCCAAAGCTTCTTTCCCGTAACCCGAATGCCGGTCACTTTCGTTTTGGATGATAATGCCGACACCCGCGCGTTTGTTCTTGGGATCAAAATCGAATAGGTCAATCAAACCAATCGCGTCAGCCGAGTCATTTTTACAAATGGCCAAACGCAATTGCTTGGCTTCATAAATATCCTGATGGGCATTCTCCAAATACTGGCGAATAAGAAACCTACTGTAAGGCGTTTGGGTATTGCTGACTTCCCAAATGGCTTCGTTATTTTCTACGGCGTACACAAACTCCAAATCTTCGGGTTCGAGCGCACGCAAATAAATGTTAGTTCCCTTTAGTGTTATCATGTAATTAGATTTCAATGGTACCACTAAAAACAAACGTTGCCGGACCTTTCAAAAAAACATTAGTGTATTGATTGCCTTCTTTTACAAAAGAGACTTCTAATTTTCCGCCTTGCACCTCTAAATAAATATGATGAGATTCCGTTCTGCCGGTAGCATGCATCGCAATGGCAACCGCTGTGGCTCCGGTACCGCAAGATAAGGTTTCATCTTCTACCCCGCGTTCGTAGGTCCGCAATGCAAAATGGTTTTCTGAAAGTTGCTTGACAAAATTCACATTACTTCCGGGTTTTCCGTATAAGTCGGAATAGCGAATTTTAGCACCTTCGGTTTTTACATCAAAATGTGCCAAATCTTCCACCATAGTAACATGATGCGGCGAACCGGTATTGAGAAATATGTAATCTTCCTTGATATGCACTTCGCTTACCGGTTTCATTCCCAGGGAAACCAATCCGTTTTCAAAAACTGTAGCGTGATGCGGTCCGTCGGTAGCAATAAAATTGGTGTCGTTTTGGATGACTTGCAAACTTTGAGCAAAAGCTACCAAACACCGACCGCCGTTACCACACATCGAACTTTCGTTACCGTCGGAATTATAGTAAACCATGCGAAAATCCGCATCGGCATCCTGCTCTAATAATATAAGTCCGTCCGCGCCGACACCAAAACGACGGTCGCACAACTTTGCAATCAGCGCTACATCGTTTTTGGGAAATAAGTTATGCCGATTGTCAATCATGACAAAGTCGTTCCCGGTGCCTTCGTATTTGTTAAAATTGATTTTCATAGCCTTGATAAGTACCACAAATATAGCAAAATTTAAGATTGACTTAAAAATTGTTAAACGACCGTTAAAGGGTATTGACAACAAAAATGAAACTTTTTAATTTTACTCTGGATAATTTAAAAAACCGTAAAACAATGAGAAGAGTATCTAGTTTATTTTTAGTTTCTTTATTGAGCGGAGCTACTACTTTAGGAGCGTACAAATTATTATTTGAGCATAACGAAAAAGAGAGCATCGTTACCACGGCGTCCGGTTCTTATGAAAGAACCGTCGGTTTATCTGGTGAAGCGGTCGACTTTACTGAAGCTGCTGAAGCCGCTGTTCATACCGTTGTACATGTTAAAAATGTTTCCATCAGAACCGTTTCCAATCCGATTATGGAGTTATTCTACGGACAACGCGGTGGCCAACAACAAGAACAAATCGGCACCGGTTCGGGTGTTATCATTTCTGAAGACGGTTATATCGTCACCAACAATCACGTGATTAAAGATGCAACCGAATTGGAAGTGACTTTGAACAACAACAAATCGTATAAAGCCAAACTCATCGGTACCGATTCAAAGATGGATATTGCGCTACTGAAAATCAATGCTGATGAAAAATTACCGTATTCCACTTTTGCCGATTCCGACCAGGTTAAAGTAGGCGAATGGGTTTTGGCGGTAGGTAATCCTTATAACTTAAACTCCACGGTAACTGCGGGAATCGTTTCGGCCAAAGCCAGAAATTTAGACAACCGTAACAGTATCCAATCGTTTATCCAAACCGATGCCGCTGTAAATCCGGGAAATAGCGGAGGTGCCTTAGTCAATACACGAGGCGAATTAATCGGCATCAACACCATGATTTCCTCGCCAACCGGAAGCTATACCGGCTATTCTTTTGCGGTTCCTTCCAACATTACCCGAAAAATTATTGAAGATATTATGGAATTTGGCGGTGTTCAACGTGGTATTTTAGGGGTGGAAGGCAACGAATTGAACAGCAAAGCTTCTAACGAATTGGGCATTAAAGACACTGAAGGTTTCTACATCAATAACATAACCAAAAACTCTGGAGCGGAAAAAGCCGGATTGCGCAAAGGAGATATCATCAAAAAATTAGACAATCAAAAAATAAGTTCCTTTGCTGAATTGACCGGTTATATCAACACCAAACGACCTAACGACAGAGTACAAGTAACTTTTGTGAGAGATGACGAGACCAAAACAGCTTGGGTAACTTTGCTTAAAAATGATATTTTCATCAGAGAATTTAAAGGTTTAGAGCTGGAAGATATTGACAGTGCCGACAAGAAAAAATTCAGAATTGACTACGGCGTTCGCATCAAAGAAATCAACAACGACAATTTAAGACCGTATTATGACCAACTTAAAGGCAACATTATCCTATCCGTAGACAATGTAAAAGCGACCGATTTGGAAACCATTTCAAAGTTCTTAAACCGAAAAGACGAAAACCAAAGTGTCAGTATCCAAATGATTAATCGAATGGGACAAGTGATACAAATTATCATCTAAA
>JBEBBH010000147.1:0-3588 GCA_041158485.1 Bacteroidota bacterium
TAAAAAACCCGGTTTAGAGCCGGGTTTTTCGTGATCTGTCAAAATCAAACAAAACAATAATCAAACTATTTTTTTATAAACATGTTGGTGTAATATTTTTTTCCGTTATCAGGGTTAATGGTTACAGAGATACCTAGGTGGGTATAATCACCTTCAATGTTGGCTTTGTGCGACGGACTGTTTAACCAGGCGCTCATAGCACTCTCAGCCGTTTGATAGTTGTAAGCAATGTTCTCACCTACTTTTTCAGCACCTAGTACACGTACCAGGTTGTCAGATCGTTGTTGGAAGTAATCGTGGTTCACCACATCGTTGTCAATCATGTAAAAGTTGTGCTCTTCCGATTTGTAAGAGATGTGATTGATAACAGTCAATGGGTTTAATCCTTTGCTTTGACGGTAGTCATTGATTAAGGTAATCAACTTCGACTCAGTTTCGTTGTAATTGTAGGCAGTTACAACTTGTTTGTCTTCAGCAGCGGCTTCTGAGGAATCAGAAGAACAAGATACCATAGTGAACAGAATTGCTAACGGCAACAATGCTCTAAACATTTTTGCTTTCATAGTAGTAGGTTAAGTTTTAATAAAGTAGATGTGGGGCAAACACTTTATTGGTTAATAATGACAGATTGAAATAAAGTAGATGTGGGGCAAACACTTTATATATTTTTATGCTTAAGAACGTGTTGTTTGATTTGGTTAAGCAATATTACCAAAAACATCGTTTAAAATACAAATAAAATCGATGAACTACACTATTATTGCTTTTATATAAGATATTTTCCTACTTATATGCATTTCGTCGATGCTTTTTAAGCATAAAAAAACCACTCGTTAAGAGTGGTTGTAGAAAAGGTATTAAAGACGTTAAGCCGACTTGTAAATTCTGTTTATCGGAATGGAATGTCCTTGCTTTAAAATAACTCGCTGATCTGTGACTGCCCAAACAGTAGTTTCCACTACTTTTTTGGATTCATTGTCCTCAAAATAAATTCTGATTTTTGAATGTTCTAAATTGCCCAGCGCTAATGCCCTGTCCAATTCTAATTGGCGTTGGTGCACTTCTTCACGAGTGGCTAAAACATCAGCTTGTGGAAAAGAAAGAAGATGGATAACTTCTTTGGAAATAGTTTCAAAATTTGGCTTCATACTACTAGTGTTAAGTTAGTGAATAGATTTATGGGTAGATTAAAAGTAATAAAATATCTTTGCCTGCCAAGAAAAAAACAAAAAAAAATATTTTACAAATTGATTGCAACACTCTCAAATTCAACACTATCGGTTAGCATCAACAGCAAAGGCGCTGAACTCATTTCTATTCAACACAACCAAACCAAGCGCGAATACATTTGGGAAGGAAACCCCGAATACTGGGGCAAACACTCGCCTATTCTATTCCCTATTGTAGGTACTTTAAAAAACAACTCTTACCGATTCAATGGGCAAAATTATACTTTACCGCGTCACGGTTTTGCGCGAGATTATGAATTTAAACTGATCAGTCAAGAACCGGAAAAAGTCGTTTTTTCTTTACAAGAAAATATAGCAACACTAGCGGTATATCCATTTAATTTTGAGTTGCAAGTTGGTTATACTTTAACTGAAAATGAAGTGATTGTGTCTTATCTCATCAAAAACAACAACCAAATCACCATGCCGTTTTCCATTGGCGGACATCCGGCTTTTGCGCTAAAAAATGCTTTTACCGACTATAGTTTGCGATTCGAAAAAGAAGAAAATTTGATTAGCTATGCTTTGGAAAACGACTTGATTTCGGATAAAACAGCAATCATACAACTACAACAAAACGAACTTCCGTTAAGCTATTCGTTATTTGAAAAAGATGCTTTAGTCTTTAAAAACATGGCATCCAAACAAATACAACTCCTGGAGAATAACATTCCTATACTCAATTTCAAATATTGCGATTTTCCCCATTTTGGTCTTTGGACGAAAGTTGGTGCACCTTTCATTTGCTTAGAACCTTGGTTGGGTTATGCAGACACCGTTACTGCCACCGGAAATCTAACCGAAAAAGAAGGCATTACATTATTGGAAGCTAATTCAGCAAAAGAAATCCGTTTTAGTGTAGAAATTATATAAATTTACCAAAACGACTGTTATGCTGACCATCAACTTCCATCCATTTCAAAACCTCGAAACCGAACGACTACTATTGCGTCGTTTAAATCCTAACGATGTAGCAGAAGTATTCGCCATGAGAAGTAATCCGGAAGTGATGCAATATATTCCGCGTCCGCTGGCTCAAACCAAAGAAGATGCCTTGGCGCACATTACAATGATTAATGAAAAAATCGACAACAATACCGGCATCAACTGGGGTATCACGGTAAAAGGTGAAGAGACCATTATGGGCATCATTGGTCATTATCGCATCCAACCTGAAAACCATCGTGCAGAAATCGGCTATATGTCGCTGCCCGAATACAACGGTAAAGGTTACATCTCTGAAGCTATAAAAGCGGTAGTGACTTATGGTTTCGAGCAAATGAATTTACATTCCATAGAAGCCGTAATTGATCCCGGAAATGCAGCCTCTGAAAAAGTATTACTGAAAAACGGCTTCGTCAAAGAAGCGCATATTTTGGAAAACGAATTGTGGGAAGGCAAGTTTTGGGATACCGTAATCTATTCGTTGCTAAGAAAAAACTTCAAACCATAACTTATCAAAACTTAGGCAAGGTTTTAATATAAAGCGCTTCTACTTGTTTACGCGCCCATTCAGTTTTGCGCAAAAAAGCCAAACTCGACTTAATACTCGGGTCATGGTTAAAACACCTGATTTTAATTAACTCGCCCAAAGTATCAAATCCGTAGTAAGCCACCAATTGTTCTAACATACGCTGCAAAGTAACGCCGTGTAACGGATTGTTGGGTTGGGTGTTTTCCATGCCGTAAAGGTAAAAATAAAAACCGCCTGTTACAAGAACAGGCGGTTTAAACTCCGATTAAATCGGGACTAACTTATAACTATTAACTATAAAATTAAAACACAAATTTAAATCCGAAAGATAATGGCGTAGTCAAGTTTGGCATACTACCGCCTAAAGCATTCACATAAATCGGATCCGCAGTAGCTACGTGCGCTAAAGAGAAGTTGTTGATGGTTGTTTTATCACCTCCGTCAGGTTTGATAGTAGTTGAAGTGAAATTGGCTAAGTCATAAGAAAACTCAACTGAGAAATTCTTAGTTACGAAGAAGTCAATACCACCTGACATAGCTACTCCAAATTGAGTTACTTTGGTGTTAGCTTCTTTTTCTTTACCGGTAATGATTGGGGTAGCTAACTGTCCGAAGAAGTAGAAGTTACCGGCAATATTCCAGTATTTTCTAACCAATGGCTCAACCACTACTAAGTTAGTATTGGCATTGGTAGTAGAACCTGTTTCCGATTTGATATTCATAATACCAACACCGGCTCCAACAGCTACTGAAGGAGTAACGAAAGTCCCAACAATTGGAATAACCGATAAGTTAGTGGCTTTGTCATCACCTGTTTTAGTTTGTTGGTAACCAAATTGAGAAGTGGCAAACCAAGCGCCTTGTAATCCTTTACTTTGTTCTTGT
>JBEBBH010000148.1:0-3391 GCA_041158485.1 Bacteroidota bacterium
CCATTAACCCTGATAACGGAAAAAAATATTACACCAACATGTTTATAAAAAAATAGTTTGATTATTGTTTTGTTTGATTTTGACAGATCACGAAAAACCCGGCTCTAAACCGGGTTTTTTATTTAAATCCTAATAAGGTTTTGAGCTTTAAAAACAGTAAACCAATGGCATAAGCATCATCTGAGGCTGAGTTTTTCTCGCTTAAGGGCAATTTGTAATGCTTTACCATATCTTCAATAGAAAACGATTTATTGGTCACATCCAAATGTTTTTGGTGCATGATTTCAATATCGAGGGCTTCGTTCTTTAACTTGCCGCACGACATTTTTTCCAGGGCTTCATTAATCAATTCAATATCAAAATGAATACGATGACCGACCAAAACGGAGTTTCCTATGTATTCAACTAAAGCCTGCATCGCCTGAGGTTCGGCCAGTTTAGGCAATTTGCTTTCAATCAAAAACTCGTTCGACAAACCGTTATCGTGTAAATATTTGTATTGTAAAATCACCACTTCAAAATTGTCGCCAATTTTTATCACATCATTCACTACACCAAAAGCACCAAAAGATAAGATAACGTCTTTCTTGGGGTTTAAGCCTGTAGTTTCGGTGCTTAGAACCACATAACGATTAGATTTGGTTTCAAATTTTGTCAAATAAGCTTTCCAAAAATCCGGGTATTCTTTATTGATATTTTTAATCCAATCCAGCATATTAGGAGAATTGTGTTAATTGAAATTTATCTTTTATCAGTTCTTCCAAATCCTTCATCGGAGACAAAGCATTTTTGAGTCGTTCGCGTTCTGCTTTATTCAATTCTTCAATGTTGATGAAGTCGCCAGAATTGTCGTTTTTCAGGCCTTCCAAAGTTCTGAACTTGGACAAAATCAGAAAGGCATCCGCACAATTCAAGTAAATCTCAGAGAATTTAGGATCTACCAATGCCAATTGTTTGAATCGGGCATGAGTGTTGTTGATACCGCGTAAATTTAAACTCAACGCAAATAATCGTGCACCGTCAACCAAAGGCATGATGCCTCGATTTTTGATATCGAATTTTCCTTTGTGTTCACCTTCTTCTTCTACATTGAATTTTTTAAAGAAATTCAGCGGCGGATTTTTGCGCAAAGTATCATTGCCGAGATAGTCAAAAAAGAGTGCATTGTTTTTGGTATTGCTGACAATCAAATCAGAAATGGTATCTTCAATTTTTCCTTCACCAAAGGCGATTTCGTAGTCGAAAAAGATGCTACTGATGTCGTTTGATTTCTCGCCCGGCATTTTCATCCAATTGTTGTATTGTTTGATCCAATCGCTCATCGATTTACACCAGAGCATATTGCTGGCCATATGACCATTAGGGCAGAATTGATAGCCGACTTTTTCTAAAATAGCCGTTGTTCTTTTGGCTAATTTCAAGAAATAATCTTTAACATCACGGTATTTTTCCGGAGCGACATCTTCAAAAATTAAAATACTGTCCTGATCCGTTAATAATAATTGTTCTTTTCGTCCTTGACTGCCAATACTCAACCAAGCAAATCGGGATGGAGGAGAACCTAAATCCAAAATCGCTAATTCTACCGAGCGTCTGATGATAGCGGTAATAATTTCGCCCGTAATATTGTAAATATGAGGCAGCGGTATGTTTTTAGCAATAGAACTCTGAATCAAATCGGTTAGTTTTTCCCGCACCAATTTTAATTCTTTTGGCGATAGAGAACGTTTGATTTCTTTAATTAATACACCGGGGTTATTGGCTTGAGCTACAATTAAATCGTGTTCCGAAATAACGCCTTTAACTTCCGACTTATCCGAACCATCGGTAGTCACGCAAAGGTGACTTACATTGTGTTTCAGTAATAATAATTGGGCTTCGGCAACAGATACATTTTCGGGTACTGTTATTACGGGAGCTGACATAATTTTATCGATGGCAACTGTGATAGAGAAGCGCCCGTTGGCAATTTTGGTTCTGAAATCCGTATCGGTTACTATGCCGACCGGACAGTTCTGATCGATAATGATAGCGCTGTCAATCAGATTTTCGGTCATGAGTTGCGCCACATCTTTTACGACTGTGTTAGCGCTTACTTTTAATGGCATTTTGTTATAGGACAACGACTGAAAATACTGAATTTCATTCGATTGATTCTCGGTATACACATTATCGGTGATGAGTTTCCCGCGGTTTTCTTTATCAAAAGGATTGCGCGTATTGGTGGCAAAACTCTCTAATAAGAAATCTAAAACTTGTGGATTTTGAGCGACAAAAGGTTTAAAAACAGCAATGGGAATAGCATACACTATACTGTCTTCACGCGATTTGGCAGTCATCATATAGTTGTTTTTAGCAAAGAAAGGACGCAAACCAAATACATCACCGGCATAACATTTATTGAGTAATGTTTCTTCAGCATCTGCAATAACAGAAAGATTGATGACACCGGAAGCAACAACATAAAAACTATCGTGTAATTTGTCATCGATTTTGAATAAAGTTTTATGCTTGTCCAAACTAACCACGCCAATACTGGTTGCGACTTGAATCAATTCGTCGTGACGCAAATAATTGAAAGGCGGATATTCTCTTAGAAAATTAGCAATATTTTCGGCGACAGAATTACTCATAAAAACAATTTTAGGAAACACAAATACCGTTACAAAAATACTAAAGCTTTCTGCATGATAGGGCAATTGTTAAAAAGATTTGAAAACTAAAATGGCGTATTTCTGTCATAGAATCAGAAAAACTCTATTTTACATAATATAAATTATAGTTTAAAAAGTAACAATAATAAAATGAGTAATATAATAAGTTTATGTTTATGATATACATGATTTTAAACAACCTTAAATAAAGTATATTTTAAAAATTAAGCTCTCGGTATTTTTTACCAATAGCCAAACTTAATTTGGTTTTATAATCGTCAATCAACCATTCACGATAGTTTTTGCTGGTTTTACCCAAACAACTCACATAACGTTTCACGCGACTTTCAATGTCATCGTTTAATAATTTAGACAACATTCTGGCGCCGTATAAATCTTCAGCATTTTCAACACACATTAAGGCATGTTGGTATATTGAACGCTCAATCACTTCTTTAGAACGTAAATTTTGAGCTGTGATTTTTTTAAACTCGGCTTCAATATCCATAGAAACGTCCGCTGTTTTAGCAAACATTTTACGAATGGCTTCCGGCATGGTATATTTGAAATTCAGTTCAATCTCGGCATCATCACGCAAACTTTCCAAATAATATTCGGGCGATTTAAAAATGTGTTGCCAATCGACCGGATCATTCCACAAACCGAATCGCAAGGCATTGTTCCCTAAATCGATAACCGTAAATTCATCTTTATGCGGTAATTTACGCGAGCCACGA
>JBEBBH010000149.1:0-2769 GCA_041158485.1 Bacteroidota bacterium
TTGGGTTATACTTTCCGGAACTGCCATTTATCCGGAAAGTATAACCCAAGTGTATGACGAGACCACTACCCAAACGGAAGACAGCTTTTTGTCGAACGTGGTCAAAAAATGGGAAGCCAGTGTCAATACTTTTCAACTGCTGGGCATCAAAGTCTGCAAACTCAGAACCGGAATTGTTTTGTCTGAGAAAGGTGGCGCGTTACCTGAAATGGTAAAACCGATAGCAATGGGTTTCGGAGCAGCAATGGGTTCCGGGAAGCAAATGCAATCATGGATTCATGTAAATGATTTGGTTGCCATGTACCATTTCGCCTTAAACAATCAGTTGGAAGGCGTTTACAATGCCGTTAGTCCGAATCCGGTTAGTAATGCAGTATTGACCAAAACCATTGCCAAAGTTTTGAAGAAACCGCTTTGGTTGCCCAATGTGCCCGAATTTGTAATGAAATTAATATTGGGTGAGATGGCTTACTTGCTTTTCTCGAGTAAAAACCTCAGTGCCGATAAAATACAATCTCTCGGATTTCAATTTCATTTTCCTGAAGCCGAATCCGCACTCCGAGATTTATACCAATAAAAAAAGAGCTGTCATTTGACAGCTCTTTTTTTACTATAAAAGTTTGTTGAATTAATAATTTTTACAGCGAACAGCTAACCTGAGAGTTTGTTTTTAAATTGTTGTGTAACAAATGTAAAGCTTTCGAAAACGTAATAGTCTTAAAATTATATTAAAATTATATTAAATTGGCGGATTGTTGATGTGTTGTGAGCGGAATAAAATTAATGACAATTTGACATTTTAAAAGAATTGGCAGTACTTTTGCTGATTGTGAGTTCGGAAAAAATCCCAAATGAAAATCAAAAATATTTTTAAAAATACAACACCCATGAACACAGACCATACAGATAAAGAGCCAATGGAAAGCGCCAATGAAAATGCCGCTAATGAAATTGAAACAGCTGAAGCGCTGAGTGTTGAAGCCCAATTGCAAGAAGATTTAGCTAAAGAGAAAGATAAGTTTTTGCGTCTTTTTGCCGAATTTGAAAATTACAAAAAAAGAACCGCCAAAGAGCGCATCGATTTGTTCAGAACTGCCAACCAAGAAGTGTTACAAGCCTTGTTGCCGGTTTTAGATGATTTTGACAGAGCGATGGTGCAAATCGCTAAAAGTGAGGACGAATTGTTGTTAAAAGGTGTCGAATTAATCCACGATAAGCTAAAAACCACATTGGTTTCTAAAGGATTGGAGCAAGTAGAAGTGAAAGCCGGCGATGACTTTAATGCTGATTTTGCAGAAGCCATCACTCAAATTCCGGCCCCAAGCGACGAATTGAAAGGAAAAATTGTTGACGTAGTGGAAAAAGGATATAAGTTAGGAGATAAAATCATTCGTTTCCCTAAAGTTGTCATCGGAAACTAGCCAACGGTAATTTTATAAAGTGCCCAAAGCCAATTTGGTCAACTAAAATTTGAGAATAATATTATGAGCAAAAAAGATTTTTACGAAATATTAGGCGTTTCTAAAAGCGCAACTGCTGAAGAGATTAAAAAGGCCTACCGTAAAAAAGCCATCGAGTTTCATCCTGATAAAAATCCGGGAAACAAAGAAGCGGAAGAGAACTTTAAAACCGCAGCTGAAGCTTACGAGGTTTTAAGTGATCCGGATAAGAAAGCCCGATACGATCAGTATGGTCATGCCGCTTTCGACGGTGCCGGTGGTTTTGGCGGCGGTGGTCATCACATGAATATGGATGACATCTTCAGCCAGTTTGGCGATATTTTCGGAGGTGCTTTTGGTGGCGGATTCGGAGGTTTTGGCGGTAATGGTGGCGGACAACGTCGCGTGAAAGGCAGTAACCTTCGTATTAAAGTCAAACTTACCTTAGAGGAAATTGCCAATGGTGTTGAGAAAAAAGTAAAAGTAAAGCGTAAAATACAAGCGCCAGGAGTAAAATATAAAACTTGTTCAACTTGTAACGGACAAGGGCAAGTATTACGTGTTACCAATACTATTTTGGGACGCATGCAATCGGCTACAACTTGTCACGTTTGCGGCGGTTCCGGTCAAACCATAGAAAGCAAACCAAATCATGCCGATGCTCACGGTATGATTATGGAAGACGAAACGGTATCGATTAAAATACCGGCCGGAGTGGTTGATGGTATGCAATTGAAAGTATCCGGCAAAGGAAACGATGCGCCGGGTAACGGTATTCCGGGTGATTTAATTGTTGCCATAGAAGAATTAGAACACGAGTTTTTAAAACGAGAAGGCGAAAACCTTCACTACGATTTATACATCAGCTTCCCGGAAGCCGCTTTAGGCGTTTCTAAAGAGATTGATGCGGTTAATGGTAAAGTTAGAATTAAGTTGGAAGAAGGCATCCAATCGGGTAAAATACTTCGCTTAAAAGGCAAAGGAATTCCGAGTCTGAATAACTATGGCAACGGCGATTTATTAGTGCATGTAAACGTTTGGACGCCAAAGACTTTAACCAAAGAACAACGTCAGTTTTTCGAAAAAGCAATGACCGACGATCACTTTACACCAAAGCCCGAAAAGAGCGATAAATCTTTTTTTGAAAAAGTAAAAGATATGTTTTCATAATTAAAAAATAAGTTTTACATTTGGTTATTACTTGGAAACAAGTAATTTCTTTTTCATAGCAATTTTTCCCATCCTTTTGTAAAAATCAGGGTGGGTTTTTTTTTGTAACAAAAATGCAGATGTGCTACTTATTGGTTACTTTTACAGAGTTCAATAGCAA
>JBEBBH010000150.1:0-9238 GCA_041158485.1 Bacteroidota bacterium
GGCGGTGAATTTTTCGTTTCTGGCAGTGGCAGCCGATTTTTTAAACATGACCAAAGCTTCTTGGTAATTACCGTCGGTGTACAATTCGATACCGCGATAGAACGTTACTTTTTGATACGCCAGTTTGTTGGTTTCGGTGTTGTTTTTCTCTAATAAAACTAACGCATCTTTATAGTTTTTCGACGTGATGTAGGAGTTAATCAACAAGGTCTCAATTTCTACTTTGCTTGGCGAATTAGGATACTTGGCTATAAACGCAGCCAATACATCGGGAATCGATTGGTAGGAATTTCCGATTTCATAACTCAATTTGGCGTAATTTAAGTTCGCATCTTCCTGAATGGCTTTGTCGAAATCCATTTCCGAAGCACTTTTGAAAGCGTTCAAAGCTTGTTGCTTTTTATCGGTTTTGAAATAACATTCACCCAAATGGTAATAGCCGTTTTGGGCTACAAAATCTTTACCGTCGATAATTTTATTAAACTGTAAAATGGCATTTTCGTAGTCTTTTTGCATGTAATACGCATAACCCAGTTGGTAAAAATCGGTGTTGCTCCATTTGCCTTTTTTGCCTTTGTATTCTTTCAAATATGGCAAAGCTTTATCGTATTGTTTTAAGTTGAAATAACTCTCGCCTATAATCTTGTTCAATTCCGATTTTTCGACCGCGTTGGAATTCGGCATAGCGGTTAATCCGGCTTCAATCGCTTTTTCAAACTCGCCGGCTTTAAAATGCATATCGGCTTTGAAATAGGACAATTTCTCTTTGTATTTTTCTTCGTTTTCTACTTTTTCAAAATACTTGTTGGCGTCTTGATAGTTGTTGTCTTCATACTTCATGAAGCCCAAGTAATAATTGGCTTGCGTGCCGTATTCTTTAGAATTCACCACTTTTTTAAAGTACGCATCTGCTTCTTTCTTATTGCCGGCCGTGAAATAAGCATACCCTTTTTGGAAAGTGAATTTTTCCGTTTGCTCGTAGGTCAACGCGCTTTCGTCTACCTTGTCAAAATACTGCAATGCTTGCGGAAATTTGCCTTGCTCAAAGTAATACTGCGCCACTTCGATATACGCTTGATTTTGCTTGGAACTGGTTGGATAATCTTTCACAAATTGCTCCATCAACTCATCGGCATTGGTTTGATTCAAATGAATGGCACAATTGGCGATGTAGTAAGCGCAATCGGCGGCTACATCTTGTTCTTTATTATTTTGCTTAACGCGCTCAAACAAAATTTGGGCGGATTGGTATTGCTTGTCTTTGTACAACAACACTGCCTTGTCAAACTCGGATAATTCGTGAGTGTAAATAGCAGATTGTTGGGCGGAAATCGTTGGAACCGCTGACAATCCCAACAAAAATGATAACATTAAAACGTTACGCATGGTGAATTTTTTTATTTATTCAAAAATATTACTCTAAAACCTATAACGCAAAAAGCCTGTTATTTATTATAAACATTGTTGTAAACAATTTTTGAGACGAAGAGATGAAGAGATGTGAGACGAAGAGATGTGAGACAGCAAGATGAATCTGTCTATCATCTTTCATCTATCTGTCTATTCTCTTTTAACTCAAAAACTGATTTTAAAAAATATATTTTGAAATCAAGCCTTATCTTTATTACTTTTACCCAATAAACCCATTTAGCCATGTCAGCAACAGTTTTATCATTGAAAAACGTTACCATTTATCAAGAAAATCGCGTGATTTTATCACAAGTAAACTTGGAAGTAAAAGAAGGTGAATTCCTTTATATCATTGGTAAAACCGGGACAGGGAAAAGTAGTTTTATGAAAACGCTATACGGTGATTTGCCCTTAACAGAAGGCAGCGGAACTATTGTTGGCTATGATTTGGTGAATTTAAAAGAAAAAGACATTCCGTTTTTGAGACGTAAAATCGGAATTGTGTTCCAAGATTTCCAATTGCTGTTAGACCGAAGCGTAAACGAAAACATGTTGTTTGTGTTGAAAGCTACCGGTTGGACAGACCAACAAGAAATGCAATCAAAAATCGATGACGTTTTAGACCGCGTGGGTTTGAAAGGTATTGCCAATAAAATGCCGCACCAATTATCGGGTGGAGAACAACAAAGAGTGGCCATTGCCCGTGCCTTGCTAAACGATCCCGAATTGATTTTGGCCGACGAACCTACCGGAAACCTAGATCCGCAAACGAGTGCTGAAGTTTTAGGGGTTTTGAAAAAAATTAACGAGAACGGTAAAACCGTAATCATGGCTACCCACGATTATGCCTTGTTGATGAAATTCCCATCGAAAACCTTGAAATGCGAAGACAATACTATTTTTGAAGTCGTGCAGAAAACCGTTTAAATCGTTCGGTTTCGATTAATGCTTTAGCCAAAAGCAAGAAGACAATCGGGAAAGTGACCACATGAAAGCGATCGCCTTGACCGCAGGATATTCCGGATAAAATTATCGTATACAGTACAAACAGCGCCATAAAAGCGTAAACCGACTTTGTTGCCAAAATCTTTCGCACGAAATACAACGAGACCAAAACGCCTAACACGGTAAAGAGACGGTTTTGCCATTTGGACAAATTGAATGCCGCGGTTTTCCAAATGGCAAAATCACTACTTCCTTTTTTATTTTCCAAATCATAAACACAGGCATTGCCCGATTTGGTGTTTTCCAAAAGATTGTGAAAATAGGCTTTAACCACGTTGGGAAAGTTGGTTTTGATTTGGCGAATGGCATCTTCTTTAGCCACTCGTTTTTGATCGGTAAAAAGCAAACTGAACAAATATTCTGCTCTGGGATTGTTGATTTGATGGTATTCTTTACCGTTTTTAAAACATTCGGCTTTACTGAACAAGTAATTATGATAGGTAACGCCGTCAATGTAACTTAGGGTAAAATCGCCGTATTGGACTTTCATTCCGACCAGTTGAATCAAAATCATCAACACACTGCCGTAGATCAGAATCATCGCTTTGGCTTTGTAATTTTTCAGAAGCGATTTGATAAAAAACAATAGGATTAATATCGCCAAAAACTTCGCGCCGGGTTTGATTAACATACTCGACAACAACAATGACAAGCTGAAGGACAAAAACCAAAAGTTATTGGTTTTGAAATAGCGAAACAAACTGTAAAAGGCCAATACAATAAAAAACGTGTAAATGTTCTCGGTTAGCAAATGGTAATTGAGTACCGCATTACCGATGATAAAAAACGGCAGTAAAGCCAACAAAAAAGCCACTTTCGTTTTCAAAAAATCTTTAGCGATTTGAAACAGCAATAACGAAGTACCTAACCAACACAAAACATTCACTAGTAAACTCCATTGCAAAATACCTGCATCAGAACTCCCAAACAAATACGGCAATCCTGTAATGAATGCCATTACCATCGGACGGTAATAATGTCCGGTGAATTTTAGATACATCTTTTGAGCCGATTCCAAATAATTAGAAGCATCAGGATACAACAAGGTTTGTCGATCGAGTTGCAACAACACATTCAGCACTTCCAACCAAAGCAATCCGATGAGCACTATCAGCAGCGAGTAGCGGTATTTTTGAATAAAGGCTAGCACTATTGGTCTTTTTTATACACGTGTGGATTTTCTTTGATGCCTTTTTTGAAGACTTTTCGAATGCCCATTCGCAAGAAAGTATCGGCTTGCAAAATCAAATCGGCGAGTTTGTTTTCGGGACGGCCACGGAAAGAAGTCACGTGAAAAGTATCCTCTGCCAACAATGGCTTTTCGGAAAAATAATAATTCGACACACAACAACGATAGCCGTCAAAAACTACGGGCGAAACCGAATGCAACGAATGACTGTGGGTTTCCATAATGGCCAAACGATTGAACTTACTGTGAATGGTAATGGGCGATTGCGACAAACCGTTAGGCCAAAGTTCTAAATTGCCGCCGTAAGCTTCCTGCCAATCCGGTGTGACGTAATACAGTAAATTCAGCACACGCCACAAGTTGCGGTCTTTGTCGTGCGAATTGTCTAAATGCGGATTCAAAAACTGATTTTGTCCCATCAAGGAAATCCCGCCGGCGTATAAATTTTCATCGGGAATCGGGTTATCTACACCACAAACTTCACCAATTAACGCCACGATTCTCGGGTCTTGAAAAGCGTATATAATTTCTTCCAGCAACGGATGGTATAAATTCATTTGGGCCGCGATGTACTTGTCTTCGCGCAAGCTTTTTTTGAGTACCATTGCTTCCGGTTTGGGAAAAACGGCAGCAATTTCCTGCGCTACGGCTTCGGGCAGTAAGTCATCTACAAAACCATAACGAATAGGCGTGTTTTCTGTATTAAAGTCGGCTTGCAACTGCGATTTTTGCGCTTGTAATTTTTCAAAAATGGAATTCGCTAAATCAATTCGGTTCATCTTGTAATAGTTGCCAAAAAATATATTTTCTTTGTAAAGGTATTATTTAATTCCGTTTTCTAAATGATTTCAGTGCTAATTCCGACATACGATTACAACACTTTACCGTTGGTAACGGAATTGCACCAACAATTGTCGGCAACCAACATCGCTTTTGAAATTATCGTTCAGGATGATGCTTCGCCGCTGAATTCGAATACCGACAACAATCAAAAAATCAACTTCTTATCCGACTGTCGCTTTGAAAGAAACGATACGAATGTAGGGCGTGGACAAAACAGGAATGCTTTAATCCAAAAGGCCAAATTCGATTGGGTATTGTTGATGGATTGTGATATGTTTCCCAAATCGGATAGATTCATTCAAAACTATCTCGATCAAATTCAAAACAGCCATCATTCCGTTTACTTTGGCGGCCTGCAATACCGAACTGAAAAACCGGAAAAAGCACAATTGTTGCGTTGGGTTTTCGGGAAAAGTCGGGAAGAAATTCCGCTGTCCAAACGACAAGCTCATCCGTATGATTATTGTTTGATTTCGAACCTATTGATTCGCAAAACGATCTTAATACAACATCCGTTCAACACTGCCATTTACCAATACGGCTACGAAGACTTGGTTTTTATTTTGGAATTGAAAAGGCATAACATTCCGATTATCCATATAGCAAATGAAGCATTTCACTTGAATTTAGAAAGTTCTGCTATTTTTTTACAGAAATTCCACAGCTCGTTACAAAACTTACAATGGATTTTGGACCATCAAATCATACAAGCCGAAGACACTGCATTGACTCGAACTTACGCGAAAATCAGCAAATTCGGTTTGACGAAACTGACCGCTTTTTGTTTCCGAATCAGCCAATCGTTGATGACCAAACAATTGTTATCAGCTAAACCTTCGTTATTCGTATTCGATTTGTATCGTTTGGGTTATTTTTGTCAACTAAATCAACGCTGATGCCGTTTTTCTCTGTCATAATTCCGGTTTACAACAAGGCTAAATTTGTTGGCGAAACACTTAAAAGTGTGTTGGCGCAAACGTACAGCAATTTTGAAATCATCGTGATTAATGACGGTTCAACCGATGCGAGCGAAACGGTAATTCAAGGTTTTGACGACAGCCGAATTCGCTATTACCGCAAAGCAAACGAAGGCGTTGCAGTGGCCAGAAATGAAGGCATTGAAAAGGCTCAAGGCGAATTTATTTGCTTTTTAGATGCTGATGATTATTGGTTGCCGAGCTTTTTGGCTGCTTTCCAAAAACAGATTGATGCTTTACCCAATCACAAAGTTTTTTCCAGTGCAGTTGCCCTCGAAACCGCCAAAAAGACTATCCCGGCGCAATATTCTTTAGAAAAGATAACCGATTTTCAAATCGTAGATTTTTTTGAAGCGAGTCGGAAAGAATGCATCTTATGGACTTCTGCTACAGTCATTCATAAAAGTGTTTTTGAGAAAATAGGCACTTTCGATACGCAAATCAAAAAAGGCGAAGATACCGAGTTGTGGATGCGCATTGGTTTGCACTATACTATTGGCTTTATCGGCACTGTATTAGCCCAATACCGTTACGATGCGAACAGTATTTCCAGAAATTGGCACTACTATTTTGAACCTTATACTTTTGAAAAATATGCTGTTTTGGAAAAAGAGAACAGCAAGTTGAAACATTTCCTTGATCAAAACCGATTTTCAGCAGTCATCAAATGTAAGTTGAACGGCGATACCGAAACAGCCAAACAATTGTACAACCAAATCGATTTAGACGAATTGGGTTTGAAAAAAACTATTCTAATGGAAATGCCGAATCCGATATTGCGTCTTTTGGTTTGGATAAAAAATACCGCTGCCGGCTATGGTTTAGGAAACTCAGTTTTTAGATAGTAGGAATTCGTTATAATCTCTGATGTAATCGGCTTCTTCAAACACATCAGAAGCAATCACCAAACAAACCGAACCGGAAGAGAAATTTTCCAATTCACGCCAAATCCCATTCGGAATCCACAAACCTTCGTTGGGTTTGTTAAGCGTTACCGAGATTTTATCTTTGCCGTCGGTAAGCACTACGGTAAAACTACCGCTCAAAGCCACTAAAAATTCCTGTTGCACTTTGTGTGAATGACCGCCGCGTTCGGCACCACTCGGCACATCGTACAAATAATACACGCGTTTCATGGCAAACGGAATCACATTGCCTTCTATGACAGAAAGATTGCCACGAACATCCTGAATTTTGGGGATTGGCAGTATTTTGATATCGGCTACAGTGGTCATTTATTCGTTTAATAATTGTTGCCAAGCTTGTGCAATGGTGTTCAAAGATAAATGTTCTACGCTTTGCTTGGCGTTATTTTTACAATTTCGGTATAAATTTTCGTCGGTCATGAACAAATTCATCGCGTTGGCTAAGGCTTCCGGATTGTGGTTTTCGACTAACAACCCATTGATACCGTGTTGGACAATTTCACTCGGACCGCTTTCACAATCAACAGAAATTACCGGTGTTCCGGCTGCTAAAGACTCTATCAACGACATTGGAAAACCTTCGAAACGGCTGGTTAAAAGCGTCGCTTTCGCATGCTGAATATAAGACAACACTTCTTTTTGAAAAGGAATAATGGTCACGAATTGTCCCAATTGCTTTTGCTGAATCTTAGCCGCTATTTTGTTTTTATCCGAACCATCGCCTAATAAAACCAAGTGAACGCCTTTCGATTTAGCTTCCGACATTGCATAAGCGTCAAGCAAGAGCGATAGGTTTTTGATGTCATCTTCCAATCGGCCGAAAAACAAAAAATACGTTGTCGGTAATCCGTTTGGCTTATCGCTTATCGCATCCGGAAAAATGACCGGATTGTAAATCGTTTTTGTATTGGTCAAACCATATTGTGCTTGGACTTTTTGCTCAATCGCTTTGGAAACCGTTACTATTTTAGTGGCTTTCGCATACAAGTATTTCGCCCAAAATCGCGATTTCGGGAAGTACATTTCCAAATTGGCGCTGTGTACCATAAAGTACGTTTTTCGTTGGCCGTAAATCCATTGGGTAAAAATTTCTCGGACTAACATCGGTCGGGAACGAAGATCGATGATCGTATCAATTTGGTTGTCGTGCAAATAGCGCGCGATGTATTTTCCCTTTTTAACCGCACGGAAAACGCCTTGTTCATGGGCAAACATTTTCCCTAAATTGACCAATTGGCCTTGATAGTCGTAAGCCACTACATCGAGTATGATGATGTGATGAACGTTGTAACCCAAACCGTGAAACATCGTGCCCAACATCGCTGCAAAACGCTCGGCACCGCCAACACCGAGGGAAGCGGAAACTATTGCGATTTTGCGATTGTTGTTCATTTCTTACTTATATTGCAACGTATTTGAAACGCGGCGGTTATTTTGGCTGCGTAAATATAGGAAGATAATGAAGATTTTACTCATCGGAGAATACAGTCGGCTACACAATTCTTTAAAAGAAGGCTTGCTTGCTTTGGGTCACGACGTAACTATTTTGGGATTCAATGATGGTTTTAAGGCGTATCCTGTCGACTTTCCGTTGGTTAAACAATGGGATAGCGGATGGCTGAAAAAAGTAAAATTGGCCGTTTTACAACTGACCGGTTTTGATTTGACTTCCTATTTCACCTATCGTCAGTTTTGCAAAAACCAAGCGTATTTTCAAGGTTTTGATGTGGTACAACTGATTAACGAGAATAGTTTTTATTGTGACTATCGGTTCGAAACCAAAATCCTTGACTATTTGTTTCGCCACAATTCAAAAGTGTTTTTGCTGAGTTGCGGCGACGATTATGTACATGTGAATTACAATTTCAACCATCCGGACAATCCTTCGATAGTTCAGCCGTATTTAGCGAGTAAAATTGCCGACAAAGCCTTTTCGAATGTGTTGAAGTTCCGAACACCATCGTTCAAAAAACTACACCATTTTATCCAAGAAAAATGCAGCGGCGTAATTGCTTCTGATTTAGATTACCATCTGCCGTGGCAAAACCAACCAAAGTATTTGGGCCTGATTCCGAATCCGATTAACTTGGATAAACTCGACTACATCCCGATGGAAATTGACGATACCATTGAAATTTTCCATGGCATCAACCGAGAAAGTTACTTTAAAAAAGGCAATGATTTTTTTGAAAAAGCCTTGACTATTATCCAAGAAAAATATCCGGAAAAAGTGACTATCACAGTTACCGAAAATGTGCCTTATGCCGAATACATTAACCGTTACAACCGAGCGCATATCATATTAGATCAGCTGTATGGGCACGATCAAGGTTACAATGCGTTAGAAGCTATGGCTAAAGGCAAAGTGGTTTTTACCAATGCTTCTGACTTATTTGAAAAACACTATGATGTAAAGGAAAAAGTGGCTGTTAATGCCTTACCCGATGTAGATTATTTGGTGGCAGAACTTTCGGCTTTGATTGAAAATCCGGAAAGGATAATGGCTATTGGAAAAAAAGCTCGAGCGTTTATTGAGCGAGAACATCATTACCTCAAAATTGCGGAGAAATATCTGAAATTTTGGTCTGAATAAATGTTTTAAACGCACAACCACTTCATCATCAAAGGCATTTCACCATCCCAATCTCTGGAAATATCGGTTTTTAGAAGTTTTGCCGGAATACCGCCAATTAAAATATTCTGACCTAATGAAGTATAATCTTTGGTACACAAACTATTGGAGGCTATCGAACAATAATCGGATGTTACAGTACCGGCTAAAATCGTAACACGATTGCTGATATAGTTGAAATTTCCAATCGATATCGGAGTAGTCAATGGATATTTTTCACCGGTAAGGGTGTTAACCATTTGGTGTGCAGTAGTAT
>JBEBBH010000151.1:0-4619 GCA_041158485.1 Bacteroidota bacterium
ACTTGCGATTTGAAATCCATTTAAGGACAGATCATCTACCACAACATTGTACACATTTTGCAAAAAGGTTTTCTCAACTGGTTTTCCATTTGCGTCATATTCATCATAGGATTTGACAAAACCATTTTTTCTATTCTCACAAGAATCATAAAACGGCGCCATCAATAATAAAAAACCTAATAAGGATAATAATCGGAGTCTTTTGGTAGTTTTCATAGGATACAATTTAAAGGTTCTTAAGACAATCTTAAGACAACTTACCAAAGCTTGTGCCAAAAAAAAATCCCAACCTATGCAGTTGGGATTTTCTATTTAGTCGTTCATCGAAATCAGGAACTCATCGTTGTTTCGAGTCTTCTTAATCTTATCATTAATGGTATCCATAGCTTCTACCGGATTCATATCGGCCAGGAACTTGCGGAGAATCCACATGCGTTGTAGCGTTTTTTCGTCAAGCAACAAATCGTCTCGACGCGTGCTGGAAGACGTTAAATCGATAGCCGGGAAGATTCTGCGGTTGGCAATTTTTCTGTCCAATTGTAATTCCATGTTACCGGTACCTTTGAATTCTTCAAAAATTACTTCGTCCATTTTAGAACCGGTTTCGGTTAAGGCGGTAGCGATAATACTCAACGAACCTCCGTTTTCTACATTACGAGCCGCTCCGAAGAAACGTTTTGGTTTTTGCAAGGCGTTGGCATCTACTCCACCCGACAATACTTTACCGGAAGCCGGTTGTACCGTGTTGTAAGCGCGTGCCAAACGCGTAATCGAATCCAATAAAATCACTACATCGTGCCCGCATTCTACCAAACGCTTGGCTTTTTCTAAGACAATATTGGCGATTTTTACGTGTTCCGATGGTTCTCTATCGAAAGTCGAAGCAATTACTTCTCCACGAACGCTGCGCTGCATGTCGGTTACCTCTTCCGGTCTTTCGTCA
Organism: Bacteroidota bacterium; assembly: GCA_041158485.1. Lineage (GTDB taxonomy): Bacteria > Bacteroidota > Bacteroidia > Flavobacteriales > Flavobacteriaceae > Flavobacterium. The sequence goes on from JBEBBH010000151.1 coordinate 944, forward strand.
ATAAGCAACACCAATAAATACACTTCCGGATGATTGGCCGCAATGGCGTTGGCAATATCTTTCAATAACATTGTTTTACCGGTTTTCGGCTGCGCTACTATCATACCGCGTTGTCCTTTTCCGATTGGAGAAAACAAATCTATTACTCGGGTTGAAACACTGGCTTGTTTATCGGCGATGTTGAATTTTTCTTTAGGAAAAATCGGCGTTAAATGTTCAAACGATACGCGGTCTCGCACGACTTGCGGATCGTGACCGTTAATCTTTAATACTTTAACCAACGGGAAAAACTTCTCTCCTTCTTTAGGCGGACGCACCACTCCTTTTACGGTATCTCCGGTTTTCAAACCAAACAATCGGATTTGGGAAGTCGACAAATAAATATCATCCGGCGACGCTAAATAGTTGTAATCTGAAGAACGCAAAAAGCCGTAACCATCGGGCATCATTTCCAAAACGCCTTCGCTTTCAATAATACCGTCAAATTCGTAGTCGGCATCACGGAAATTGTTTTGCTTTTTTCCTTTGAAGTTAGGGTTGTTTGGATTGCCGTTACCGTTGTTTTGCGGTTTATTCGAAGTATTGTCGGCTGTATTGTGAGAAGGATTCTGATTTTTGTGTCGGTGTTGACGGTGTTCGTCGGAAGAAGGTTTAACCTGATTTTCGGTCGCTTGTTCTTCGGTTGTAGGTGTAGTTGTTGCTTCTGCTGGTATTACTTCTGATTCGTCAGAAGCGTTATTTTGTCTTGGGTTGTTTTTCTTTTCAAAAGGCTTTTTGAACTTGTTTTTTTTGCCTTCGAAGGCCGGTTTTTCTTCGGCTACTGCTATCGGCGCTGTTTCTTGGGAAAACAAATCGTTTGAAGCAGTATCAGTTTCTTTGGTAGCTGGCGTGATGCGCGTTCGTTTCGATTTGGTCTCTTTGGCTTGTGGCGCTTCGGGTTCCGACTGATTTTTTGGGGCAGCCGTTTTGTTTTGGTGCTCTAAAATTTGCGCAATCAATGCGTCTTTTTTGGCACCGGTTACTTTAATGGTTTTAGCCAACTTGGCAATTTCTTGAAGCTCAGTAAGCTTCATTTCTTTTAAGGCGGAAATATCAAACATCGATAGTGTTGTGAATAAAATTATATTTTCAGGAGAATACTAAAAAAATGTGGGTAGAAAAATGGTATAGAAACATCCGAAGATGAAGTACTTGCGGATTTGCAATGCAATAATACAAATAATATTTTACGATGCAATAGTATTTTTTAAAAAGAAACTTTATTTTTGTGCACCTATTTCAAGATTATGTTTAGAATACAAACGTATTATTTAATCGCCAGCTTATTGATCACCGGAGTGTTGCCGTTTATTTTCCCGTTGTGGACTATAGCGGAAAAACCGTTTTACTTTATGGCCGATATCGTTTACGTGAGTTTGTTTGGCTTAAGCACAACACTCTCTTTACTCAGCATTTTATCTCACACAAAAAGACAACAACAATTTGTCATGGGCAGATTGAATATCATATTGAATTTAATTTTATTAGGATTATTGGTGTATCGAACACTAAATGCATCTGGAGGAACTACTGCTGTTCCTGAGAAAGGTGTTGGGATGTTCTTACCTATTTTTTCTATCGTATTCTTGGTTTTGGCCAACAAAGCCATCAAAAAGGATGAAGATCTTGTAAAATCTGTGGATCGATTGCGATAAACCTATAAACTTAGTTTTTTAGTGCTGCGAAAAACCCGAATCTTATGGTTCGGGTTTTTTATTTTTAGCCACATAGCTATAGATTTTAATATGGCACACGGACAACACTGATTAAACTGATTTAAGCAGATTTAAAAAATCCGTGGAAATCCGTTTAATCCGCTCAATCTGTGGCTAAACTAATATCTGTGACGGTTGCTGAGTACTACTTCTTCCCTAACTCAATAATCTCTAAATTTTGGATTTTATCGCCCTCAATTTCAAAACGTAACATGGTTCTGACTTGGTGAAAGCCATAAATACCGCAAGCGCCGGGATTCATGTGGAGTAAATTCAGGCTCTTATCAAATTGTACTTTGAGTATGTGCGAATGCCCGCAAATAAAAAGCTTGGGTGGATTGCGCTGTATTTCCGCTCGGATGGCTTGATTGTACTTACCGGGATAACCGCCGATATGGGTAATCCAAACATCGACACCTTCACACATAAAGCGGTTGTGCAACGGAAATTCTAATCGAGCCTTATCATCGTCAATATTTCCGTAAACGGCGCGCAAAGGCTTGATCGCTTTAATGGTATCGGTCACTTTCAAATCGCCTATGTCGCCGGCATGCCAAACTTCGTCGGCTAAACGAACGTATTTTAAGATGGATTCGTCTATGTGACTGTGGGTATCGGAAAGGAGTAGGATTTTTTTCAAGGTAAAAGGTGCTAAGTTTCTGAGGCACTAAGGCTCTAAGGTTCTAAGGTGCTGAGTTGTTGAGATTACAAATATAAGTAATGAAATTATGAAAACTTTAAAGATGAATTTTAAATTCCTTTGTACCTTAGCGCCTCAGAACCTTAGCACCTAAAAGTTTGAGATATTTTATTGAATTAGCATACAGAGGAACCAACTACCACGGATGGCAATACCAACCGGACGCTAATTCTGTACAAGAAACCCTTAACAAAGCCTTGTCGGTTTTACTAAAGAAAGAAATAGACATTGTTGGCGCCGGCCGAACCGATACCGGTGTGCATGCCAAAAAAATGTATGCGCACTTTGACTATGAAACGGTAATCGACGGTCCGAAATTGGTGCACAAACTCAACTCCTATCTTCCGAAAGACATTGTAATTTACAAACTCATTCCGGTTGCTGATGACGCTCATGCCCGATTTGACGCAACCAAAAGAACTTACGAATACCATATTCACACGTTCAAAGATGCGTTTGAAACCGATGGCAGTTGGTTACACCAATTACCGCTCGACATTGCAAAAATGAACGAAGCCTGTCAGATTTTGTTCCGACACAATGATTTCGAATGCTTTTCTAAAACCCATTCCGATGTCAGAACATTTAATTGTGTTATTTTTGAAGCCCGTTGGCAACAAGACGGCAGCAAACTTGTCTTTACCGTATCGGCCGATCGTTTTTTGCGCAACATGGTAAGAGCCATAGTCGGCACGATGATTAACATTGGTTTAGGCAAAATAAATCTGGACGATTTTGAAAAAATAATTGAAAGCAAAGACCGCGGAAAAGCAGGATTTTCTGTACCGGCACACGGCCTTTATTTAACCCAAATTGAATACGACTATATCCCATAAAATGCAAGCAAAAGCTTTCGATACTAATTTATTCAAACGCATCTTAAAATATACCAAACCTTATAAAAAAAGGTACTATGGTGTGGTGATGTTTGCTATACTACTTGCTCTTTTTGCTTCTCTAAGACCTTTATTTTTTGGAGATACTGTAGATAAGTACATAAAGACCGAAAATAAAGAAGGTTTTTTAAATAATATAATTATTATGGGAGTAGTACTTTTATTAGAAGTGCTATTCCAGTTTTATTTTGTGTATTGGGCAAATTGGCTCGGACAAGACATCATCAAAGACATTCGAACCAAGTTATTCCAACACATACTAAGTTTCCGAATGAAATATTTCGACCATGCGCCGGTAGGACAATTGGTGACGCGTTCAGTATCCG
>JBEBBH010000152.1:0-5542 GCA_041158485.1 Bacteroidota bacterium
TCCAAAACGAAATATACCATGGTCTTTCCACATGAAAGTTCAAAGCCGACAATTGTTTATATTGATTGCCTTCGTTGTAGTAAACGACCAATTCATGGCTTCCGCTGGACAAATTATTCAGCACAATGTTAGAATTTTTTAGCGCCAAATACTCCGAGTTATTGTCCAACGTATAAAAAAGCTCTTGTTTGTTGTAACCGAAATATTCGGATATAACCTCAATACTGATCGATTTATTGTAAGCAATAACAACATTATCACCGGCAAATTTACCGTCAACATAAGCTTCCAACACCACACTCCTACTGTGCGGCTTAGGTTTTGGTTTTTGTATTTTAAACGCAAAAAAACCATCATCCAAATTGAGCAAATAATGGTCTTTATTTTTGAAAACTTTGGTGTCCTGATTGATGATTTTACCCTCGTAATACTTCTCCGGTATTAAGCGCCAAATAAATTTACCATCGGTTAGATTGATAATGTATAGTGCTTTGTCTTTGAGTACAACAAAATTATTTTCATCTACGGGAATGAGCTCTGAAATACCTGAAAATGAACGGTTAAAAAAATTATTCAATTCAAGTTTATTGGTGAGTGCATTATAATTGTACCATTTGCCGTTAATGTAAAACAATACTTCATTGTTAAAATTGATCATCTTGACAGCAAAGTCATTTTGAATTTTATTCTTTTGAGTAACATTTTCCAACTGTTTAATCTTAAATGTATCGTCAAACAGTATGCGGTACAATCCTCTATAATTATCAACGGCCCATAATTCATTTGGCTTGTTTTGAAGAATGTTTTTGATTGGTTTCGTTAAGTTGTCAATTCTCTTGAAAGTGCTCAAATCATTTGGTTGGTCAAAAATGACTATACCCGAATAATGGGCCAAAAAAAAGTTATTATGAAAATTACTCTTCAAAAATTTCCAACCGCCACTAACTTGGTTGACCCGCTGGAGTTGCTCATTTTGATAACGATAAGTTCCATCGTTATGACCAATCAAATAGGCATCGCCTTCTTGAAGTATGTCCCAAACTTGCCCTTGAGAATTAGGCAATAAAGTGAGCGTCTTGTTTTGATACTTAAAAACACCGTGATTAGAACCTAACAATAAACCGTTTTTATAAGATGCCATTGTGTACACTGATCCCAAAACACCGGTATTGTCTGAAAAGATTTGGTATGGAGAATTGATTTCAACGTGTGCAATTCCATTATCCAAACCAAGCCACAAATCATTTTCTTTGTCTAAACCAATGCTTAGAATTGAATTGTTTTTAAGCGCATTTTTACGGCAAATATTATTGTAGCTGTTCGTTTCTAAATCTACCAAATAAACGCCTTGAAAAGCAGTCCCGATAACCAATTTAGTGTCTGATATCACTTTGGCGGTAATGATAATCTCTTTCTTTAAAAAATCATTTAGCGGATGCGACCAAGGTTGTAACTCGTTATTGTTTTCTACAAAAACACCGTTTTTTTGGGTAAAAACAAAGGTTTTCCCTTTGGCTTTGTCAATGGCATGGATAATGTTGTTACGCACCAATTGCCAAGATGCTTTCTTCTTAAAAACAGCATTTTCAAAGAGATACACACCATCTTTTACCGAGGCAGCATAAATTTTGTTATCTACTAAAAAACAATACGAAATTTGAAACGGAATCCTAATCTTATTGATTGTATCGCCATCAAAAACATAGAGTTCATTAAAAGATTGGAAATAGATTTTATTGTCGTGCTTGAAAATTTTCCAGATTTCTTCGTTTATAGATTCACCCGTAAAAAAGTTCTTCCCTTTTGTTAAGGAAGTATATTGCAATTGTCCATTGACTCTTTTCCAATAGCCAAATTCATTATAAGAACCGGAATAGATTTTGTCACCATCGGCAAAAACAGATCGGATGATGGTTTTGTTGGGTAAACTGTATTTTTCCCAATGCACGCCATTGTAGCGAAGTAAAAAATGATTATTGGCAAAATAAATAGCGTTGTCATTGGCTTGGGTTACACTCCATACTTGATTATCTCCATTGTAGTTGCTCTTGGTGAAGTTTTCAACAAAAGGCAATAACTCTTGGGCGTTAACATAGACGCTGTAAAATAAAAAGAAATGTACCAGTAAACGTTTCACTTTTGGCGGATTAATGACCAAAAATAAAAAACTTATACCATTAAAACGAAAGATGGTCTACTTTCCGTCCACGTAATCTTGTAAATAAGCGAAACGAGGTGTTAATTTGCCGTTTTCAGTAATTTTGGCGCGTTGCAAAATACCGTCTTTGTCTCCGTTAAAGAAAGCCGGAATCACATGTTTCATAAACATTTCTCCAAAACCTTCGCTGGCGTCCTTAGGCAATTCACAAGGTAAATTATCAACAGACATCACCATTATAGAGCCTGGATGTGTGTAAGGCACTTCTTTGTGTTCAGTTGGTAAATACCCAAAAAATGGTTCGGCTATGGTTGAAGCTTTAATTGTGCAAGCAATCGGACCGTCAACATCACAAGAAATATCAGCTACTACTTTAATTTTACAGTCTGCAGCTTTCAACATATCCTGCGTTAGTATATCAGGCGCATTGTTCCCGTGAAAATGCCCGGCCATAAAAATATCTGCGACTTTGGTAAAGCGTTCAAAGTTGGAGGTATAGGCTTGCGGATTGGTATAAAAATCTTTATTATCTAGTACTTGACCATCTATGCGTTTGTTGTAATCTAGCACGTCAATTTGAGTGTAAACCGGTTGCGAGTAGACTTTGTTTAAGAAATCATCAACTGAAACTTGTTTGATTTTCATGCCATCCAAAATTTCTTTGGCACCCATTCCTACTTTACCGTGACCGGTTAAAACGATTTTGAGGTTAGGTAGAATTTGTCTTCTCAAACGAATAATCAAATCTTCTTTGCTGTTTAATGTTTCAGCCTTTGGTAAATTGAATAATTCGTACTTGATTCCGAAAGCTCTAAAACCATTGTAAGCACCAACAATACCGGCATATCGTCCGAAACCAATCAATCGTTTGTTGTTTGCATCAACTATCGTTTCATGATCATATAATTCAATATTTTTCTCCAAAATGGCTTGCAACAACTTTCTGTTGTATGGTTGTTTTTTTATGGTATGCGAAAAGAAAAAGTACTTTTTATTCGGAATCAAATAATCAACCGGAATTTCCTTCACCCCAAAAAACACTTCACAATCCGAAATATCTTCCGCAACTTCAATTCCTAATTTGATATAATCTTCGTCTGGGAAAACTCGGATGTCTGAACTTTCGACTTTCACAAGTGCATCAGGATAGTCGCTTTGCAATCGCACCAATTCTTCAGGTGTAAAGACAACTCTTCTGTCGGGCGGATTTTTTCTTTCTTTGATGATACCGAATTTCATGGTTTGTAATTTAATGCCCCAAAAGTAGTAGTAACGAAAACGTTTTCAAAACTTTTTCCGGAAAATAACTATTGTGAAAAAACTGTTGATAGCTTTCTCAAAAAGTCAATTCGCTACCACTATGAATAATTATATTTGTGGTTCTCTAAATCTCAAAAATGAAATTTAAAAACATCCGATATATAATCCTCAGTTATTGCCTGATTGCCGCATTTTCATCTTGCTCTAAACAAGAGAAAACAGAAGACGGCGTAATCAAAGTTAATGAAAAAGGCATACCAGTAATGCAACCTTTACAAGAAGCATTACCCAAATTAAGCGCTGCATTTATCAAAGAAAAGAAATACGCTGTTTCCATGTTCTTCGAGAAAACGTGGTCTGAAAAAAATGACAACGTGAGTTTCTTGGTGGCTAAAAATGGGCAAATCATTTACGAAAACTATATGGGTTTTGCCAATAAAAGAACTGATGAGCAAATCACCAAAGACACCCCTTTGCACATCGCCTCTGTAAGTAAGGTACTGACTGCCACGGCCACATTAATGTTGATTGACGCTAACAAAATACAATTAGACCAAAAAGTCAACACCATCATCAAAAATTTCCCTTATTCCGACGTAACGATACAAACGCTTTTAAACCACAGAAGCGGCATGAAGAACTACGCCTACTTCACCTACGAAAACAACAATTGGGACAAAAAAGTAACGCTAACCAATGAAGACATCATCAAAGTGATGGTTGACAAAGAAATCCCGTTAGAATCGAAAAGTGATACACGTTTCAGCTACTGTAATACCAATTATGCAGTTTTAGCACTCATCATCGAAAAGGTAACCGGTATGAAATTTTCGGAAGCCATGAAAGAAATGATTTTCACACCGCTGGGGATGACCAATACGTATGTGTGTGATTTTAAAAAAGACCACGAAAATATCGTCCCGTCATACAAAGGGAACAATGTAGAAATAGGCACCGATTATTTAGACGGTGTTTATGGTGATAAAAACATTTATTCCACGCCAAGAGATTTGCTCAAGTTTGACACGGCTCGTTTTGCGCCATTCTTCCTCAATCCCGAATTGCTCAAAAAAGTCTACAAAGGCTACAGTTATGAAAGCAAAGGACAAAAAAATTATGGTCTAGGCATCCGTATGGTCGAGTTTGAAGATGGCGAGCCTTTCTTCTTCCACAACGGCTGGTGGCATGGTAACACTTCGTCTTTTATTAATTTGAGAAAAGAAAAAGTCACCATCATTACCCTTTCAAACAAATACACTAAAAAAACCTACCAATCAAAAAAATTGGCTTCTTTGTTTGGAGATTATCCATTCAAGTTAAATGATAATGATGAATAAATCCTTATTTTTGTGGCCTGATTTTTGTTTTTCAGAAAAAAAACTGGGGTCGACTGGTTTTGACAGCAAGTCGAATTGAACAGTAAGCACGTCGAGCAAGGTACCAATTGCTCGTAAATCCACGGGTACGAACTTATAAACGGCGAAAATAATTACGCTTTAGCTGCTTAATCCGAAGTTTAGTACGATTAGCCAAGTCTCGACAAGGTCGGGAAGCTGGATTCTCCTCAGGAGCCTTGGTTTATGGCGACTGGTTTAGGGGAACCGTAAAAGTAAACCTAGGAAAGGTAATGTTCTGAATCCTTTCTGACACTGATAGAGCTAAGCAACAAGTCGCGGTCTTTGGCATAGCTTGTTGTCGAAAATTCAATCAAAGACTAAACGTGTAGAAAGCTCTTTAGTTGCTTGTTTGGACGGGAGTTCGACTCTCCCCGACTCCACAAGAATTCAAGAAAACGTCTCAACTATTTGAGGCGTTTTTTTGTTTTGGGAGCGCACGTTATATCTTTCTCTCACTCCTGCTCCCGCTATCCGCACTACACGGTAGCTCGCTCCACACGAGCGAAGCGACTGCCGAAGGAATCGGGGCTAGGTTCGCGTTAGGTAGTTCATTAGAACAAACATACCACTGTAATCAAACATTGTTACATTGTACAATAACCCTCAAAAAAAAACACCCGCTCATCAGAACGGGTGTTTTTTGTATTTAAGTGATTGATTATCGTTTCAAACTAAAGTGCGCTTTAAACTGCTTCATTACACCATTCTCCGGATAGTCTACCGTAAA
>JBEBBH010000153.1:0-4375 GCA_041158485.1 Bacteroidota bacterium
GAACCTGTTTATGCCCTATTAATTGGTGGCGCATCAATGATTCTTGCCGGAATTATTTCGCTCACCATCAATGACAAATCGAAAATTATAATTAATGACTAAAAAAGCATTCATATTCGACCTCGACGGCGTAATTGTTGACACCGCTAAATACCATTTTTTAGCGTGGCAAAAATTAGCACAGGAATTAGGTATCGAATTTACCCCCGAACACAACGAAGAATTAAAAGGTGTCAGCCGCGTTCGTTCTCTTGACATCATCTTGGATTTAGGCAATATCGAAGCCTCTCAAGAAGATAAAAACAAATGGCTGACCCAAAAAAATGAGGATTACTTATCCTACTTGGTCGATATGGACGAAAGCGAAATATTGCCCGGAGTATTGCCTGTACTCGAATTTATTAAAGAAAAAAATCAGCTCATTGCCTTAGGTTCGGCCAGTAAAAATGCTCGACCTATTCTGGAAAAAACAGGAATTCTGCCCTTTTTTGACGCCATTGTTGACGGAAACGATGTATCAAACGCCAAACCCGATCCGGAAGTATTTCTCAGAGCTGCACAGTTACTAAACGTATCCAATGAAAATGCCGTCGTTTTTGAAGACAGTGTAGCCGGGATTCAAGCTGCCAATACAGCTAACATGATTAGTGTTGGCATAGGTGATGCCGCTATTTTACATGAAGCAAAGTATAATTTTAAAGATTTTACGTTTATGGATTTGGCTTTTATTGAAGCGCTCATAGACTAAAAATTGAATGATAAAAGGAAAAATAAATTACAATGAACCAAGATTATATCAAACCAGACAACTGGTCAATTATAGAAGAAGGATTTGATTTAGACCGCGTAAAATCATCGGAAAGTTTATTCAGTATCGGTAACGGTGCGATGGGGCAACGTGCTAATTTTGAAGAATTCTATTCCGGAAAAACCTTCCAAGGCAGTTACATAGCTGGTATATATTATCCGGACAAAACCAAAGTGGGTTGGTGGAAAAACGGCTATCCGGAATATTTCGCCAAAGTATTAAATGCCCCAAGTTGGATTGGTGTTTTAGTAGAAATCAACGGCGAAACTCTCGATTTAGCGTCTTGTAAAGTATCCAACTTTAAACGCGAATTGAACATGAAAGAAGGTTGGTACCATCGTTCATTCACCGCATTGTTAAACAATGGTATCGAAATCGACGTTAATGTTAGAAGATTTTTATCTTTAGATATCGATGAGTTGGGTGTAATCAAATACGAAATCAGCCCGAAAAACCAAGATGCCACCATCGTTTTCAAACCGTATTTGGATGCCGGTGTGCACAATGAAGATGCCAACTGGGAAGAGAAATTTTGGGAACCGTTACAAACCCAACACGATACCAATGAAGCTTTTGTGGTAGCGCGTACCTTTAAAACGCATTTTGAAGTCGCCACCTTTATGCACAACAGCATTTTCCTCAATAACGAAAATCAAAACGCCGAACCGGAGTTTACTGATACCACTTCTGATAAAGTCATTTTTACCTACGAACAATTGGTATCAAAAGGACAAACCATTGCACTGCAAAAATTGGGCGGTTACACCGTTTCGATGAATCATGCTTCGGCCGATTTAATTCCGGCTGCCCAAAAAGTAATCCAACAAGGATTGGCTTTAGGATACGATAGCTTGTTGCAAAACCAAATCGACGCTTGGGCCAAAATTTGGGAGATGAGCGATATTACTATCGAAGGCGATGTGAAAGCGCAACAAGGGATTCGCTTCAATATTTTCCAATTAAACCAAACATACTTAGGTAAAGATTCCCGACTAAACATCGGACCAAAAGGATTTACAGGAGAAAAATATGGTGGTTCTACCTATTGGGATACCGAAGCCTATTGTATTCCGTTTTACATGGCTACTAAAGACCAACAAGTTGCTCGTAATTTATTGGCCTATCGCTACAATCAATTGGATAAAGCCATCGAAAATGCCGCTAAATTAGGCTTTAAAAACGGCGCCGCTTTGTATCCTATGGTAACCATGAACGGCGAAGAATGCCATAACGAATGGGAAATTACTTTCGAAGAAATTCACCGAAACGGCGCCATTGCTTTCGCCATCTTCAATTATTACCGATTCACCGGCGATTACAGTTATATTCCGGAAAAAGGTTTGGAAGTGTTGATTGGTATTGCCCGTTTTTGGCACCAAAGAGCGACATTCTCTACCTATAGAAATCAGTACGTAATCTTGGGTGTTACCGGTCCGAATGAATACGAAAACAACGTCAACAATAATTTCTACACGAACTATATTGCCAAATGGTGTATTGATTACGCCATCGAACAAATTCAAAAAATAAAACAAGAATACGCTTCTGATTACACCAGAATCATGAGCAAAGTCAACTTAGACGATGCCGAAATACTGCATTGGAAAAAAGTAGCCGATCATATGTATTTCCCGTATTCTGAAGAACACGGCGTTTACTTGCAACAAGATGGTTTTTTGGACAAAGAGTTGGTTAAAGTACACGATTTAGACAAATCGCAACGCCCTATTAACCAAAAATGGTCTTGGGACAGAATCCTGCGTTCGCCTTACATCAAACAAGCTGATACTTTGCAAGGTTTTTACTTCTTTGAAGATCATTTCACCAAAGAACAATTGGAAAAACACTTCGATTTTTACGAGCCGTTTACGGTTCATGAAAGTTCGTTATCGCCTTGCGTGCATTCAATTCAAGCCGCTGTTTTAGGCCGCATGGAACAAGCCTATACGTTCTATTTAAGAACTTCTCGTTTGGACTTAGACGATTACAACAAAGAAGTCGAAGAAGGTTTACACATCACCTCCATGGCCGGTACTTGGATGAGTATCGTGGAAGGTTTTGGCGGTATGCGCGTTAAAGACAATACGCTGCATTTTGAACCAAGAATACCAAAAGAATGGAACGGTTATTCGTTTAAAATCAATTTCCGAAACCAAATTCTTAAAGTAACTGTGCATCAAAACGAAACCAAATTTACCTTAGAAGGCGATTCGCCGATTACTGTTTTTGTCAACGGCAAAGCGGTTCCGGTTGAGCCGAATAGTTTGGTAACAGTATAATTAAACAATCTAAACCCTTTCAGAATGTCATCTGAAAGGGTTTTTTATTCACCTTTTCTTATTGTCATTCCGACCGTAGGGAGGAATCACATCAAATTAGGATTATGAGATTTACTTCGTCTGTCGCAAGCTCAAGTCTCCCTTCGGTCGAAATGACAAAAACAACAACACGTAAACCAATACCATGAAAAAACTTCTATTCTTTCTCTTGATTTCTGTTTCGGCTTTCGCACAAATAGACCGCGTAGAACCGCCATTTTGGTGGAATAACATGACGCACAGTGATTTACAAATTATGTTCTACGGAAAAAACATCGCCCAAAACGAGGTGACTGTCTCTAACGGAATCGTAATCAAAGGCATCCAAAAAACCGAAAATCCAAACTACGTATTTGTGACCATCGACACCAAAAACAGTCCGGCTCAGGATTTGGTTTTCACTTTCAAAAACGGCAAAAAGTCGTTTACCCACAAATACACTTTAAAATCGAGAAAAGAAAACTCCCGTTTCCGCAAAAGCTTCGACAGTTCCGATGTTATTTACCTCATCATGTCTGACCGATTTGCTAATGGTAATCCCAACAACGACAGCAACGACAACCTTTTTGAAAAAGCCAATCGAACCAACAAAGACGGACGTCACGGTGGTGATATCGAAGGCATTATCAAAAATTTAGATTATATCAAAGAATTGGGTGCCACTGCCGTATGGCCAACGCCACTTTGCGAAGACAATGACGAGCGTGGTTCCTATCATACTTACGGTCAATCGGATGTGTACAAAATTGACGCACGATTTGGCTCCAATGAAGATTACGTTCGTTTAAGTGCCGAATTACACCAACGCGGCATGAAAAACATCATGGATTATGTGACCAATCATTGGGGTTACAAACATTGGATGATCAACGATTTACCTACTTACGATTGGATCCACCAGTTTCCGGGTTATGCTCAAACCAACTACAGAATGGCCGCTCAATTTGATCCCAATGCTTCCAAAAAAGATTTTGATTTGTGCATGGATGGATGGTTTGTAAAATCGATGCCCGATTTGAATCAATCCAATCCGTTAGTTTTAAATTACCTAACTCAAAACGCCATTTGGTGGATTGAATACGCCGATTTAGATGGTTTCCGCGTTGATACTTATTCTTATAATGATAAAACAGCCATCGCAAAATGGACCAAATCCATAACCGACGAATACCCAAATTTCAATATCGTTGGTGAAGTATGGATGTACGACCAAGCGCAAATGGCGTATTGGCAAAAAGACAGTAAAATA
>JBEBBH010000154.1:0-2513 GCA_041158485.1 Bacteroidota bacterium
AGTGACAATTCCCAAATCTTTGTTAAAAGTAATGCGATTTTTCAGATGAATTTTTGCAGTTTTTCAAGGTCTCTTCCGATGATAGCTTTGTTGTTTTTTATTACAATAGGTCGTTCCATCAGGATAGGATGTTCGCTCAAAGCTTTAATTATTTCGCTGTCGGTAAGCGACTTGTTTTTATAGTTTTCAACCCAAATCGTTTCTTTTTGGCGAACCAATGCTAGCGGATTTAAGTCGAGTTTTTGTAACAACTCTTTGATTTCTGCTTCTGATAGAGGGTTCAGTAAATAAGAAATGATTTCAAAATCTTGGTTGGCTTCGGTTAAAAAAGCCAGACAGTTTCTCGATTTTCCGCAGCGTGGATTGTGAAGGACTTGTAGCATATTTTTTAATGCAAAGTAATAGATATTTGTATAAATGAAGTAATTTAGGCGAAATTAAAATTTTAAGATTTATGTTTTTAGAGAGCAAAGTTAACATTCAAAAATCACCACTTAAATACTTATTAGGTTTTGTCGTAATCAGTTTGTTTTACATTTTAGGACAGATTCCGTTTGGGGTCGCTGTAGTGTCTAAGGCCATGTCTTCCGGTAAAGGTATGCCAACAACAGAAGCTGATATGATGAATGTTTTTAGTCCGAATGTAACCTTGGCTTTGATGCTGCTTATTTTTGTCAGCACAATGATTGGAATCATCTTAGTTGTTAAATACATCCACAAATTGAGAATGATTGACATTACTACTACACGAACCAAAGTCGATTGGCGACGGATTTTTTTCAGTTTCGGATTGTGGAGCGTAATGAGCGCAGTCCTTACCATTGCATCCTATTATGCCAGTCCGGAAGATTTTGTAGTTAATTTTAAACCGATTCCGTTTCTTATTCTAGTGTTGATTTCCTTCACGCTTTTGCCGATACAAACCAGCGCGGAAGAATATATTTTCAGAGGTTATTTGATGCAAGGTTTAGGATTGTTGGCTAAAAACCGATGGTTTCCTTTGGTCTTCACTTCTGTGATGTTTGGTTTGATGCATATTATGAATCCTGAAGTAGAAAAAATGGGTTACATCATTATGATTTATTATATCGGCACCGGATTTTTTCTGGGAATTGTTACTCTGATGGATGAAGGTATGGAGTTAGCACTTGGGTTTCATGCGGCCAATAACATCGTTACTGCTTTACTGGTAACTTCAGAATGGTCGGCGCTGAAGACTGAATCGGTATTCAAAGATATTTCAACGCCTTCTGTAGGTTTTGAAGTTTTGGTACCTGTACTCATTATTTTTCCTCTGGTTCTATTTGTTTTCAGTAAAAAATACAATTGGACAGACTGGAAAGGAAAACTTACAGGAGATATTAAAACGAACATTGTTCCAACCTCTATAAATACTGACGACCATGTATAATCCAACTTACGAAAATGTACACAACCAGTTCAAGTTGAATGGCTTTCATTTGAACCGAGAAGACTTGTGTCGTGTGGCTTACAGCTTTATTAAAGAAGGCGAAGATTTTGAAAAACCGGTGGGTGATTTTTTATTGGATTGGTTCGATGGCAAGCCTTATATTGAAATGCAAACTTCCGGAACTACAGGAACGCCTAAGTTAATATCCGTCAGCAAACAAGCGATGGTTGAATCGGCTTTAGCTACCGGTGATTTTTTCGGATTACATCCAGGCGACAAAGCATTGCAATGCTTGCCGGTTAAATATGTAGCGGGCAAAATGATGCTGGTTCGCGCCATGATTTTAGGATTGGATTTAGAATTTGTTGCACCCAATTCGCATCCGTTAGACCACGTTGATATGGACTTTGATTTTGTGGCTATGGTTCCGTTACAAGCTCAAAATTCGTTAACCGAACTCAAAAGAGTTAAAAAAATGATAGTCGGCGGTGCTGCTGTGAACAAAAACTTAGAAAAACAATTGCTGCAATTACCGACTCAAGTTTATGAAACTTATGGTATGACTGAGACAATTACCCACATTGCTGCCCGAAAGTTAGGCGAAAAGGCTTTTACGGTTTTGCCGGGCGTAACTGTTTCGTATGATGACCGTAACTGTTTGGTGATTCACGCACCACGTATTTCCGATGATGTTATTGTTACCAATGATTTAGTAGAATTACTCAATGAAAACCAGTTTGTTTTTGTGGGTAGAGTGGATAATGTTATCAACAGTGGCGGCATTAAGTTGATTCCCGAGCAAATAGAGGAGAAGTTGTCTCACCAATTGACACAACGTTTTTTTATCGCTTCTAAACCCGATGCAGAATTGGGCGAGAAAGTGATCTTGGTTATAGAAGGCGAGGCTTTTGATTTGCCTGATGATCTTTACAAAACCTTAGACAAATACGAAAAACCCAAAGAAGTTGTTTTTGTATCTAAGTTTAAAGAAACGGCAACCGGAAAAATCATGCGAAAAGAATCGCTTCAATAATAAAAAAAACGCACTGATTAGTGCGTTTTTTTTATGACCATAGTTTCCGTGTTATTTTTGCATTTTGAA